>JBEKQA010000007.1:0-34598 GCA_049520195.1 Bacteroidales bacterium | reverse complement strand
ACGGGGATATGGCACCCTGGTAAAGCCTGATCAAAAGGATGAAGAAATTACCCAGTAATTTTCGCATGTCCTTCCCTTAAACGCAATAAAATTAATATTATTTTTTCCCTGATCTGGTAGGATGGAAGGATTTCAGATGCCGTATATATTATGCTAACTGCCATTTGCCGCTGTCGTTCCGTAAGTTGCTCGTAAAGTATGTGCTTGTTTATCCTCCATGCTTCACTGATTCTGCGTTTTATTTTGTTTCGGTCAACTGCTTTTTTCAGGTTCTGTTTGGGAACTGAAATGAGGAGTTGAACCGGAAAATCCACGGGAATGACTTCAAACATGAAGAGTACACGAAATGGATGTATATAAAAAGAGTTCCCTTCCCGGAAAAGTTTTGAGATCAGAAGCTTTCTGCACAACCTTTCATCCTTTGTGAAAGTCTGATTCATGTCATTTTTTCTTCATCTCTTTCAGCAAGTACTCCTCGAGGGCCATGGTCATTGATGGGGCGGTTTTTGAAGGTGCCATAATAGTCAGCTTAAGCCCTGCATCAGTTGCCGCTTTTGCAGTACTTGGACCGAAAGCGCCTATCAATGTGTTATTTTGCTTGAATTTTGGGAAATTCTTGAACAGGGATTTTATTCCGGATGGACTGAAAAATACAAGCAGGTCATAATCTTCAATTTTGAGACCGGAAAGATCACTGGCCAGGGTCCGGTAAATCACGGCTTTTTTATAGGATATCTTGTTCTCTTCCAACATATTTGAAATTTCCTGCTTATGGATATCAGAACAAGGTAATAAGAATTTCTCTGTTCTATGTTTTTTGATCAGCTCCACAAGGTTTGCAAAGTTTTCTTTGCTGTGAAAGACTTTTCTTTTCCTGTACTGAACATATTTCTGCAGGTAATAAGCTGTAGATTCCGAGATACTGAAATACTTCATGGTATCGGGAACATCGACGCGCATTTCTTTACAAATCCTGAAAAAATGATCAACTGCATTGCGCGATGTAAAAATGACTGCCGTGTAGTCACGGATATTAACGCGGTCCTTTCGGAACTCTTTGGCAATAATTCCTTCAATCGTAATGAATTTACGATATGAAATAGTGATGTTAAATTTTTTTGCCAGATCAGCGTATGGTGATTTTTCTAGATCTGATGGCTGTGGTTGGGTGATCAGGACGCTTTTTATTTTCAATGGCGTGTGTTTTTTAAAGTTGCACACTCAGAATTACCTGCCCGATAGATTATAAATAGTACTTTAGAAAAGTCTTTAACAAAACGATCAAGGGCAAAATTTCAAGGCTGCAAAGATACACAAATAAAAACAACCATGAAAATTTCGTTAACGTCATACCTATAAAAAATCCTCTTGCCAATCGAAAGAAAAAGAACAGGCTAAAAATAATCGTGCAGATCCATAAGAAGACATCGGATTTTAAATAAATCGAAATAACCATGAAGGGTAAAAGAAAAATGCCTGTTATTATATTGAAAATCAATATATTTAATAGGTATTCCCGGGTTGTTTGTCCGGTTTTGAAAATAAATGCCAGTAATCTCATCAGTGCCACTTTAAGGATCCAGAAGCCAAGTAAAAGGATACAGATCAGCACAAAAAATAAAAGTCCCTGGTAATACTTCGGCTGCTCATGTCTAAAAATCAGTTCGTTAAGCTGGTAGATGAACAGTGAAGTTGTCATGAAATAAATAATCCCCATGGCCAGGGCGGCTCTTTCTGAAAAAAGATCTCCGTCCCTGACGAGCTGGCTCAGAAACCTCTTTGAAAAGGGCGCTGCAAATATCTGCCTCAGTCTCCGGGGGTAAAACACCTGGACCCAGGCAAGCAATATAAAACAGAAGAGAAGAAGGATAAAGATCCAGTCGGGTTGATACTTGACAAATTGAACAGGCCGGATTTCTTTTGTCGTCAATTGGTGTGACATGAAAAATGAATGTGAAGGAGGTTGAGGTGGAGAAAGAAGACTTTTAAAATCTGCGGTGGAATCGGAACTTATCCTGTGCGAGTTCAATTTATTCACTGGAACCGTATCAGACTTTATTAGTATTTCCCCGCTGTTCATATTTGAATAGTAGTAATGTTTTTTCAGGATTTGCCGCTAAGTTGTAAAAGAAATGACGACCAGAGTTTATTATCCGGTGGTTCTGCCACAATGTGTATTTCTTCTTTACTTACCGGGTGTGTAAATTCAACCAATCTTGCATGCAGGCAAATCGAGCCATCAGGGTTCGACCTTTCAAAACCGTATTTAAGATCCCCCTTTATTGGGCATCCTATCTTTGAAAGTTGTGTCCTTATCTGATGATGACGTCCTGTAAGCAGGATCACCTCCAACAAAAAATAATTCTTGCTCTGGCCAATCAATTGATACCTAAGCTCTGCTTTCCGCGATCCTTCCACTTCCCTGTCATAAGCGAAAGATTTGTTCTTCTCTTCATTCTTCTTAAGATAGTGGACAAGATGACCGCTTGTTTCATGAGGCTTGTTTTTCACTACTGCCCAATAAGTTTTATGAATCTGGCCGTTCTTAAACATTCCTGTAAGCCGGGTAAGCGCTTTACTGGTCTTAGCGAAAATTACCACTCCGCTTACCGGTCTGTCAATGCGATGTACGACCCCGAGAAATACATTCCCTGGCTTATGATCACGTTCCTTAATGAAGGCTTTCAGAAGATCACTGAGGGGTGCATCGCCGGTTTTATCGCCCTGGACGATCTGCGAAGGTTGCTTGTTAAAAATAATAAGATGATTATCTTCGAAAAGAATATTGTTCCCGACTGAGTTGCTGTTCATTAGTATTGTTCCCGATCGTTAGGGAAGTCAATTGTTTTGACATCATTAATATAAGCATTCACGGAATCCTGGACCTGTTCAGCAAGATTATTATAACGGCGTAAAAAGCGTGGTGAGAAATCAATAGTGAGACCCAACATGTCGTGCAGTACAAGTACCTGGCCGTCGACATAGTGCCCAGCGCCAATACCTATGGCAGGGATCTTGATTTCGCGGGCTACCTGGCCTCCAAGTTTTGCAGGGATCTTTTCCAGAACGATGGAAAAGCATCCTGCATTGGCAAGCAGGTGTGCATCTTCAAGAAGTTTGGATGCCTCCTCATCAGTTGTGGCCCTCACTACATAAGTACCGAATTTATGAATGGATTGCGGGGTCAACCCGAGATGCCCCATTACCGGTATCCCTGCTGAGAGTATGCGGTCAACTGACTCGATCACCTCTTTTCCGCCTTCCAGTTTTACTGCATCAGCACCACTTTCTTTCATGATACGGATTGCAGAAAACAATGCTTCCTTTGAGTTCCCCTGGTATGTGCCAAAAGGCATATCAACGACCACCAGCGCTCTTTTAACCGCCCTGACAACCGAAGATGCATGATAAATCATCTCATTTAAGGTGATGGGGAGTGTTGAAGTATGTCCTGCCATTACATTGGAAGCAGAATCTCCCACAAGAATAATGTCAATACCTGTTTTATCTAAAATCCGTGCGAAGGAGTAATCATAGGCTGTCAACATGGCAATCTTTTCCCCTTCCAGTTTCATTTCCTGGAGTACATGGGTTGTGACTTTTGGAACATTCCGGTATGCCGTTGTCATTCTTTTACTATTTATCAGCAAAACTACAACAAATTATTAAAAAATATTTACTTTTGTGTTCCTTTTCCATATAGATGCTGCTATGCGTTATCTCAAATTTGTTCTTATCGCCCTCGCTTTCATCCTGGTTCTGTATTCGTGCAACAACAAGCTTAACGTGAATGCAAATTGGAAAGACATTACCGTGGTTTATGGTCTCCTTAGCCAGAATGATGATACCGCTTATCTCAAGATAACGAAAGCTTTTCTTGGTCCGGGCAATGCCCTACAATACGCTAAAATTCCGGATTCAAGTACTTATCCTGCTAATCTCAGTGTTAAGATCGAAGCATGGTCAGGTGATAACCTCGTGAAAACATATACTTTTGATACACTGACCATCCATACCAAAGAAGCTGGGGATTCTATTTTCTATTTTCCAACCCAAATGGTTTATTTTTGTCCTACAGGACACTTGGATCAGAGCTTCACCTACCGCCTAAAAATAACACATTTGAAAACCGGTGTAGTGGATTCTGCTACTACCACTTTGGTTCATAGCTTTAATGTGGATACACCTGATCCGTATATAAAAATGGTAGACTTTATCCCCGGCCAGTATTTTCAGGTTAAATTTGAGCAGGCTTACGGTGGAAAACGCTATCAGCTGGTGATTCGTTTCCATTACCTTGAAACGACCGGAACCGGTACAAAGTCTAAGACAGTTGATTGGTTGGTATTCAATGATCTTGAAGTGAGTTATCCTTTCGATGTCACAGCTCCGTCAGTTGAAGAGAGTTTCTCATCCGATGTTTTCTTTACAATACTCAAAGCTAATATCAAGACCTTACACGCTGACCCTTCCGTCAGTTCAAGGTCGGCTCAATATGTAGATTATATTTTTAGTCTTGCCTCTGATGATCTCAATACATACATGAATGCATCTGAGCCATCAAATTCAATCATACAGGAGAGACCTTCATTTTCCAATATTTACAATGGTATCGGTCTTTTTTCCAGCCGTTATGTAAATGAAATAGATACGGTCAGAATTGGCGATGGTACCATCAGTGAACTTACTACCGATACAGCTTTCATAAACCGGGGTTTCTGACATATACGAATTTCCTTTCTGTCGTTTTGTCACGATCTGACACCAAAAGCTATTTTGGCATAATGATTGACGGTTTAGAGTGAAATTCCAGAAATATTCACAATAAATAAAATAAAAATGGGAAAAATTATTGGTATCGATCTTGGAACCACGAATTCCTGTGTAGCTGTCATGGAAGGGAACGAACCTGTCGTAATTGCTAATAGTGAAGGAAGGAGAACAACTCCATCCATAGTAGCTTTTACAGAAAATGGTGAACGGAAAGTTGGTGATCCGGCTAAACGTCAGGCAATCACCAATCCGACTAACACGGTATTTTCGATTAAACGTTTTATGGGAGAGAACTATCAGCAGGTCGATAAAGAAATTAAACGTGTGCCATACCATGTTGATCGTGGCGAGAATGACACTCCCCGTGTCAATATAAATGGTAAATTATATTCTCCGCAGGAAATATCTGCCATGATCCTTCAGAAAATGAGGAAGACTGCAGAAGATTATCTGGGGATGGAAATTAAAGAGGCTGTCATTACAGTCCCGGCATATTTCAGTGATTCACAACGTCAGGCAACAAAAGAAGCCGGGGAAATTGCCGGTCTTGATGTAAAACGAATTATAAATGAACCTACAGCAGCAGCCCTGGCTTATGGCCTCGACAAGAAGAACAAGGATATGAAGGTTGCTGTGTTTGACCTTGGTGGCGGAACATTTGATATCTCAATCCTTGAACTGGGTGAAGGTGTTTTTGAAGTAAAATCTACCAACGGAAATACGCACCTTGGGGGTGATGATTTTGATCACCTGATCATTGACTGGCTTGCCGATGAATTCCTGAAAGACGAACGTATTGATTTGAGAAAAGATCCTATGGCATTGCAACGTTTGAAAGAAGCTGCCGAAAAAGCCAAGATTGAACTGTCAAGCTCGACCGAAACCGAGATCAACCTTCCTTATATTATGCCCGTTGATGGTATTCCTAAGCACCTGGTAAAAAAACTTTCTCGTGCTAAATTCGAGCAATTGATTGATCCTTTGATGCGTTCAACCATACCGCCCTGCGAGCAGGCTATGAAAGATGCCGGTTTGAAGGCTTCAGATATTGATGAGGTGATACTGGTTGGTGGTTCAACAAGGATTCCTGCCGTACAAAAGTTGGTAAGAGATTTCTTCGGTAAAGAACCTTCCAAAGGCGTAAATCCGGATGAAGTTGTTGCTGTTGGTGCTGCAATTCAGGGAGGCGTTCTGACAGGTGAAGTGAAAGACGTTCTTTTGCTTGATGTTACTCCTTTGTCACTTGGAATTGAAACGCTGGGTGGTGTTATGACAAGGTTAATCGAATCAAATACGACAATCCCAACCAAAAAATCAGAGGTTTTCTCAACGGCGGCTGATAACCAAACTTCCGTGGAGATCCATGTACTTCAGGGAGAAAGACCCATGGCAAATCAGAACAAGAGCATCGGTCGTTTCCATCTTGACGGCATTCCGCCTTCAGCTCGTGGCATACCTCAGATCGAAGTTACTTTTGACATCGATGCCAATGGTATTCTGAATGTCACTGCAAAGGACAAGGCAACCGGGAAAACACAACAGATAAGGATTGAAGCTTCTTCAGGCCTTTCAGAAGCCGAGATCAAGAAGATGAAGGAAGAAGCCCAGGTCAACGCTGACATTGATAAAAAGATGAAGGAAGAGATCGATAAGCTGAATACTGCCGACTCTCTTATTTTCCAAACTGAAAAGCAAATGAAAGAGTTTGGTGAAAAGATACCAGCCAGTAAAAAGGATGCGATCATAAAATCTTTGGAAGATTTGAAGATTGCTCATAAAAACAAGGATATCCAAGGTATCGACAAAGCTATGGCAAGTTTAAACTCGATGTGGCAAAGCGCCAGTGAGGATATGTACAAGAATGCACAATCCGGTCAGCCAAATGAAGGGTCACAACCCGGACCACAACCTGGTTCAGAACAAAAGCAGCAATCCGGTAACGATGAAGTCACCGGTGTTGATTTTGAAGAAGTAAAAGATAAATAAGATATTAGTAAACCTGAGTAAAGCCGCCCCAAAAAGGCGGCTTTTTATTTATCAACCAACAAAACTAAATACTGCTCTTTCTGGGAAAAACTCTTAATTAACTCATTGTTTCTGAACGTATAACGATATTTTATAACAAAAATGCTTTCTGTAACTTACTGAATATAAGCATTTAGGATAATAAAATCATTTCTTTTCTATAGACTTTCTATAGACTTTGTATAGACTTTGTATACCCGTCCTTCGCTCATCATTCGTCTTTCCTTCGCTCATCCTTCGTCCGGAATTCACTCATCCATTGTCTTCCTGAATTCTGATACTGAAACGAAGTACAAAACGAAAAGCGCAATGTGTAAAACGAAAAATGCAGAAAGTAAAATGTTGCACTTTGCACCTTGCACTTTGCATTTGTCCTGTCACTCTCTCTGTCACCTTAATATCACCTTTTACCAACCAAACCGATTAATGTTAAAATTGACAAATGAAATCACTTATGTTCTTAAGTACCCTGTTTTTAATTGTCTTAAATGAACAGATTACACATGGCCAAGGATTTGAAAACTTTAATAACTATTTAGGTACATCTGGACACTACCACAATGGTTCTTTTATTGGACAGGATGGATCGCTTTGGACATACAAGCAATGCCGAAACGATCGTCCCATCATTTCACCCAGTCCATGCCTGGGGAAAGCCCGTGATACCATTGCTAGGGTCTCCTCTGGGACAATTCACAATGGTTGTGGTACATTAAGCTTCGATTATAAACAGGCATATTCAACTGCTGTCAACTTGGATGTGTATGTTAACAATATTAAAGTTTGCAATGTCATAAGCCCTGGAGGTGCAAGTGATACCTCAAACGTTCATAACTCAGGTCCTGTTTCTGTAAACCTGCCCGATGATTTTTTCTTCGAGTTCATCCAGACTGACAGTACAAGTTCCGGCCAGGTAACCATTGACAATATTGAATGGACTTGTGATACTGCCTTACCTGAACCATCAAATTACCCCACAAATTTCACTGCCATACCGGGATATTTTAAGGTGGCTTTAAGCTGGACCGATGCCACAGGCCCCCAGCTCCCGACTTCTTACCTCCTCCTGGCCGGTGTTGCGAATGATTTTCAGGCCCCTGTTGATGGAGAACCCGTACCTGATGATCCCAACTTGGGGGATGGAAATGCAAGATTAAATGTTTTACCGGGAGTACAATCCGTCCTCTTTACCGGTTTACAAATAAATACAACATATTACTTTGTCATTTATCCTTTTACCAATTCTGGAGCTTGGATCAATTATAAGACTGACGGAACACCACCCTGTGCAAACGCCACGACCACAAATGGAACAATTATTTTTTATCATAATTACAATGACTTTCAACTATCCCCCATGGTTCCGGTCAATGTTAACGGAACGGCCCAGAACTGGGAAATTGATTCTGTCCATGGAACTTCTTCTTCCCCGTGTGCACGGATAAGTAGAAGTTCACAAGGAGATTCAATTGCTTCCAAAATATGGTTGATAACACCTCCTTTGAATTTTGACCTCTATTCCAATGAGCTTTTTTCATTTATGAATACAGGCAATAATCCCGGAGATCTCCTGGCGGTAAAGATTTCAAACGACTATTGCGGCAGGGGAGATCCTGATGACTTCATCTGGTCATCTCTTTCACCAATATGGTCACCCGGAGACCAGAACTGGACCTATTCAGGAGATATGGATGTTTCAGGAACAATTGGCGATAGTGTATACATTGGCTTCATAACTATATCTGATACCACGAACATTTCAACATTGAAAATTGATGACCTCCTGATTACAGGTACCTCGAATGTGGGTACTGAAAACTTAAGTTATTCCACTGATTATAAAGTCTTTCCGAACCCATCTGATGGACGGGTCATGATTCTTTTTAATAATGATAATGAGAGAGAAATCAGGATAACAAATTTGACCGGGAGCACTGTGTACAGTGAAGTGACCTGTCTTCCGAAACGTGATCTTGACCTTTCAAACCTGCCTTCCGGAATCTACATTGTAAAGATTATTGATATTTCAACATCAAAAATTCGGGTGTCAAAATTCACTATCTGGTAATTGAACTAAAATTATTCGACACTTTTCACCCGGTTCATAAAACCCAGATTCAAACCTATATGAAGTTTGCCTCAAAGAAATTGGGGTCAAAGTGTATGTTTTATTATCCATATTATCCCACGAATTGACCCAACCTCTCTCATCAAACTGGAATATGTTTAAATTTGTAGGGTTAATTTAATAAAGATGCAAATCAAAATCATTTTTCTGATTTTCCTTCAAATATCTTTTTTTTATGTCCCTTCCTCCATTGGCCAGCAACCGCAGGCATCGGGGAATATCGACAGACCTGTGAGAGTTGAGATAACCGCCAAATCCACCGATGAAACGTATCATGTTATCCCAACGAAATCTTCAAACGTTCTGCTCTATTTCAGAAGCATAGAAACCATTGGTGATTCCCTCACAAAATGGTATATTTCACTCTATGACAAAGATCTTAGCCAGGTGTGGATAAAGAGCTTTCTTATCAGAACCGGATTGGATTTTAAAGATTATTCCTGTGATAATGATGTTCTGACATTGATTTTCCTTGCCAATGAGAAGACAAAAGATATAGCCAGCTCCGAAATGATAATCAGAATTGATTGTAAAACAGGTACTATTAATGCTTCCCGGTGCTTATTGAATGGAAATGTCATTTCTGAAAAGTTCTTGACCTTTAGAGATTGTACTTTTCTGGGTTATAATTTAAAAAATGAACCCGCTCATATCCAGATTGTTGAGCTGGAATCAGGCAAGATCGTTGATTCTCAGTTAACACCACATGGGACTCCCTCAACGGTTACAGGTTTTCTGATCGATTCTCTAAATAGCATCATTTACGCCACTGTCCGAGAAACAATCTCAAAAAACAAGGACATTACCTATCTTCAGAAAATAGATTTCTCGGGAACAAAACTCTCTGAAACTGAGATTAGCACTATTTCCCCTCTTTGGGAAATAAGAAATCCGCAAATAATCCTGATTAACCCTGATGATTTACTTGTCATTGCTACCTATTCGGCTGCCGGCAAATCAGGAAAGAGCAATCAACCGAAAAGTTCTTCCGGATTTTTTACCTGTAGGATCAGGAATGGGAATCAAACGAATATTCAGTTTAAGAATTTTCTTGAGCTGAAGAATTTTCAATACATGATGGGAGATAAGGACCTGAATACGATCCGGAAGAAAGCTTCAAAGAAAAACCGTTCCTTAGATGATTATGCAACGGAAATAAGCTTATTGGTTCATCCTTTGATCATTCATAATGATCAGGTGATCTTTATGGGAGAGAGTTATATCCCGGAGTACCATTCCGAGAACTTTACAGAATTTGACTTTTATGGTCGTCCTTATATAAATACATACAATGTATTTGATGGATACCGGTACACCAGTGCCATCATAGCAGGGTTCGATAAAACAGGGAACCTGAAATGGGATAATTCCATGGAGATCCGTAACCTGATCTCTACAGAACTGGATCCCAAAGTGAATGTCTACTTTTCCTCTTCGGATACGATGGTTCTTTGTTATTCCAGTGAAGCCAGGATCGCATCAAAAATTATATGGAAAAATGAAGTTGTGGAGAAACTTGATTTTTCTGCGATGGACCAGTTATATCCTGAAGATAAAATGCTCAATGAAAGTAAAAATAACATGGTACATTGGTATGGTCCCTTCTTTCTGTGCTATGGGTTCCAGGAAATAAAGAATATCAACTCTTCAGAGAATAAGAAGAGACAGGTTTATTACTTTATGAAATTGAGATTTGATTAATACGGGAAGTAAACCTATGATTCTGAGATTATTACTGTACGATTAACAGCTTTTTATCACAGGTAAGGATTGTAATCGCAGTATCTCGGTCGATACCGGTAGCAGAAACATTGATTTTATAAGTCACATCACCGGTTAATGTACTGCAATGCATGTAATCTTTTAGAATCGTAAATTGGTCATGTGTGTTTTTGATGCTAATAACGATGGTAGAATCCAATTTATTCTCAATACACAAGGTTCCCTCAGCGTTACAAGGTGTAGCGGGATTTTTATTCGAACATCCTAAACTTAAAATGAGAGATCCGAGGATCAATAATAATACGAGAAACGAATGAATTTTTTTCATAGGATCAGGTTATTGAGATCAGCAATGCAAAAATAAGAGGATAAATTGAATAACAAAATTTATTTTTGATTTATTATTCAGGCAACCAAAAGAATTCCTGAATGTCTAAATGACATGTTTGCATATTGATAATTTTTTTTTATCTTTGTTGAATAATGAAATCATGGTGTTTTTTTATCTCTATTCGAGAGTGTCAAATCAGTGTGCAAATGTTGTAACCTTTTTAATATTTTATAGTATAAATTTACTGCATGGAAATCAAACATTCTAATAACCGCAATATGTTTCATAGATTTTTACGCGCCCTTACTTGTTCAATCCTTCTCATTGGTGTGACTGCATTTACACTAAATGCTCTACCATGCGCAGATACGCAGCCCACCATCGCAGGTGCACAAGTAGTAAGTAACAACCAAACCGGTGTTATTTATTCAACCCCGAATATACCGGGACATACATATTTCTGGACAGTAACAGGTGGTACAATTACTTCCCCAGCCAATACTAACCAGATTACTGTTACTTGGGGCATAGTTGGTACAGGTTCTGTAAGCGTTACAGAGACGAATCCTTCCATTCCTTGTAGTACTACTGTAACCACAACCGTAAAAATCCAGCCTTTGTTGGTTTCCTACTTTTTCTATACAGATACATCCTGTTATGGAAATACAGTATGTTTCAGGGATTCTTCTGTGGCTGATCCGGCAAAGCCTATCGTAAGTTATTCTATTAATTTTGGAGATGGTTCTCCAACATTGGTTGTAAATAACCCGCCCAGTATTCAATTTCCAGTGTGCCATACTTTCCTTCCTCCATTCAATGTGACATATACCATTACCTATATTGTCACCAATAACGAGGGTGCAACAGATACAATTTATGATGCGGTATATGTTAATCCTGATCAGTATGTCCCAACAGCCGCATTTACAGAAAATATTCCTAATTGTTCTTATCAGCCCGTAACTTTTAACGGGACAATTTCAACAACTCCGGCAGGTACCACTCCAATAGAGAGATATGCCTGGAATTTCGGTGATCTTGCTTCCGGTGCATCAAACTATGATAGCTGCCAGACATGCGGAATAGCATCACATATATTCACAGGGCCCGGAACATATACGGTTACGCTGGGTATTCTGAATGAGAAATCCTGCAGAGCCAGCATCACTCAAACAGTCATTATCGCGCAATCTGTTCCCACTGCAAGATTTTCATTCTCTTCTCCGACTTGCGAGAATAACCCTGTTAACTTCACAGATAACTCAACATTCCCGGCAGGAAAAGATATCACATCCTGGGAATGGAATTTTGGAGATGGTTCAGCACCTGTAGTCATCAATGCACCCAATAGCCCGAATGTCAGCCATGTTTTCCCTGGTCTGGGGCCTTACACTGTACAGTTGGTGGTAACCAATAATGTCACCTGTAACGATACTGCAATACATAGTGTTACGTTGACGCCCTCGCCAATCGCTAGTTTTACCAATTCTACTCCATGTGCAGGTGATACAATGATATTCCAAAATCATTCTGTTCAGAATAATGGTCCTGCGATAGTATCCTATTATTGGAATTACGGCGATCCTGCTTCCGGTAATAACACTTCTTTTCTTGCCAATGGAGCCCATGTTTATGCAGACTCCGGTTTTTATACTGTAACATTAGCTGTAGCAAATATTGTTGGATGCCCGGATACAATCAGGCAAACTATTCATGTAAATGCTAAACCAGCCGTTGAATATACATGGAATGTCGGAACAATGAACAACCAGATCGATTTCCATATTGACTCGACCATTACGAATCTGGGATACATAGGAAATATGTGCCAGTGGAACTTCGGAGATGGCACTTACGGAACCGGTCATAACCCCGTTCATACATACCTTGGAGCCAACAACTGGACTGCGACCCTTACCGTAACAGATACATTAGGTTGCTCAAATTCAGTAAGTCATATTATCACGGTGCCTGAGATCCCGATGGCATTCTATTCGAGTAATGCTCCAGTCTGTTTGAATAACCCGATGTGTTTTAATGACCTTTCTTCTGTTCCTTCTCCACCCTTTGGATTTATCTCAGAATGGATCTGGAATTTTGGTGACGGATCCGCCCAGGACACTATCCATTTCCCAAATAATCCGAATGTTTGCCATACATATGCGGCACCGGGAACTTATTCCGTAACCTTAACGGTTATAGACAATTCAGGGTTTACGGATAGCTATAGCCACAACCAGACAGTATTGCCCTTGCCCATTGCTAACTTCCAGTTCACAACCGGCTGTGCCGGTAGCCTCGTTCAGTTTACAGATGCTTCATTCCCTAACGGAGGTGGTAACATCATTTCCTGGAGATGGAATTTTGGAGATCCCTTGTCCGGAGTTAATGATACATCTGCATTGCAGAATCCATCCCATATATTCGGAATCGGTGGGGTATCTTATAATGTCAGACTGATAGTTGAGAATTTCGATGGTTGTTCAGATACAATAATAAAACCGGTTTATATTTTCCCCAATCCACCGGTACAATTTATCCATGATTCTGCCTGCGTTACCGAATTAGTGCATTTCACTGCCGACACAACCGTCATGCATACAGATTCAATCGTAACCTGGTCCTGGAATTTTGGCGACGGATCAGGGATCAGCAGTGACCCCGTCACTACTTCACATCTTTATATAAATCCGGGAACATATCTTGTAACTTTGACAGTAATTGATCATCATGGTTGTATAAACTCTGTCTCACACAACGTGAAGGTCAATCCTTTACCCATTCCACAATTCAGCTGGTCTTCACCTGCATGTATAGGTAGTCCGGTATCATATACAGATCAGTCTGTTGTTCCGGCAGGATATACAGGGTACGTAGCAAGATGGCTCTGGGATTTCGGGGACGGGACACCTCCTGTGAATATTGTTATTCCAGCCTCACCGAATGTAATACATACTTTTGGAACAGGTGCTTCATCGCATGTTGTAACACTGACAGTCTGGACAAGCGACAGTTGTTCGGCATTTATTACACATACAATCATTAGTATTCCTTCACCTACAGCTAACTTTCAATATTCGCCAGTTTCCTGCATGGGTCAGGCCGTACAGTTCACTGATTTGTCACAGACCAACGGAGGTGGAAGCATCACTCTCTGGAACTGGAATTTTGGAGATCCAACCTCAGGTCCGAACAACCTCTCCACAGTTCAAAATCCTGCTCATACTTTTGCGGCAGCAGGTACTTATAGTGTGACCCTAATTGTGAATAACTCGACAGGATGTACCGATACAATCGTTAAAACGGTAACAGTCAATACACTTCCTGTCGCGAATTTCCATGCTGACACAGTTTGCCTTAACAACCCGACTCAGTTTACTGACCTTTCTATCCCTAATGCTACAACTATCATCAGCTATTCCTGGAACTTTGGAGACGGATCACCATTGATTAATCAGCCCAACCCGACGCATACTTATTCTACATATGGTATATTTAATGTTACATTGACCATTGTAAATTCAAATGGATGTACCAAAGATACAACGAAACAGGTGCTTGTAAATCCGCTGCCGGTTCCTGCATTCAGTTTCTCATCACCCAATTGTGAGGGAGCAGTGGTTAATTATACCAATCTGTCCACAACAGTTCCTGGATATTTAGGTTATATCGTTCAATGGACCTGGAATTTTGGCGATGGCACAGCTCCATTAGTGATCAATTTCCCTGGTAGTCCGAATGTCAGTCATACATTTGCCGGTGTCCCGCCTGTACTTTCACATCTTGTGACCCTGACCATAAAGACAAGCGACAGCTGTGTGGCAACTATTTCTCATGTTGTCACCAGTATCCCTTCACCAATTGCTGCTTTTGGAGTTTCGTCAGCAAATTGTACCGGTCAGATAGTTCAGTTCACTGATCAATCACAAACCAATGGGGGTGGAGCTATAGTTTCATGGGCCTGGAATTTCGGCGATCCTGCCTCAGGGTCGAATAATATTGCTTCCGGTCAAAATCCATCACATTCATTTACAGGTCCGGGAACTTATAACGTGTCTTTAATTGTTACCAACACCAGCGGTTGCACAGATACTATTATCAAACCGGTAACAATTAACCCATTACCCTTTGCTAACTTCACTGCAGATACAGTTTGTTTTGGCTCTCCCACTATATTTACAAATTCATCTTTGCCTCCTCTTCCTGCAAGTATAATCAGCTATTCATGGGATTTTGGTGATGGATCATTATTTTCTACTTTGCAAAACCCCACTCATACCTATGCTAGCTACGGTATCTTTACGGTAACATTGACAATTACAAACTCGAATGGATGTATCAAGGATACCTCGAAGCAGGTATTAGTGCATCCGTTGCCCATTCCCGCATTCTCATTCACAACACCTAACTGTTTAGGATCTCCGATTCAATTTACAAACCAGTCGACAACAGTACCCGGTTACATGGGTTCAATAATTAAATGGATCTGGGATTTTGGGGATGCCACTCCTCTTGTTACCATCAATTTTCCTGGCAACCCCAGTGTATCACATACATTTATAGGACCAGCCACATCACATAACGTAACGCTCACCGTCGTTACAACCGATAATTGTTCAGCATCTATATCGCATATTGTCAACAGTAATCCTTCTCCTATTGCCAGCTTCAGTTTCCCAACCAGCAACTGTGCTAATCAATCTGTTCAGTTTACCGATAATTCTCAGGGGAACGGGGGAGGTAATATTATCCAGTGGCTATGGAATTTCGACGATCCTGCCTCAGGATTGAACAATACTGCAACTATCCAGAATCCAACACACAACTTCTCTGCTCCGGGAGTCTATACGGTTACTGAAACTGTATGGAATGCTTCCAACTGTTCATCTACAGATACCTTGTCTGTTACCATTATAGCGCTGCCACATGCAAAATTCCACGCAGATTCTGTATGTTTTGGATCGCTTACGACTTTTACAGATCAATCATCAACAACGGCCGGAACCATTACACAATGGTACTGGCAATTTGGGGATGGAGGATTCAGCTATATCAAGAACCCGACACATCTTTATCCTGCTTCCGGCGTTTGGAATGTGACATTAACTGTAACAACACAGGAAGGTTGTATAAAGGATACAGTAGAATCTGTTATTGTTTATCCTGCCCCGATTGCATCTTTTACCACTACGGCCCCGACTTGTGCTGGTGACTCGGTATGTTTTACGGACCTTTCCTCGACGCCACATGGTGTAATCGTTAAATGGGTCTGGAATTTTGGTGATGGCAATAGTAAGACAATCAGTTTCCCCTCAAATCCGAATGTATGCCATTTTTATACGACCGGAGGAACATATTCCGTATCTCTGACGATTACTACATCTGATCAATGTGTGAATACTAAGACCAGCCCGGTAGTGATAAATGATGCGCCTGCGGCCAACTTCACTTATGCCCCCATCCGATGTACAGATATGCCGGTTCAATTCACAGATCAGTCGCAACCAGGAGGTGGATCTCCTATCAACCAATGGTTATGGAATTTTGGCGACCCGGGATCCGGAAATGCAAATACATCAACACTCAAGGATCCTACCCACAGTTTTACCCATCATGGATCATTCAGGGTGAATTTAATGGTAACCAATTCAACAGGATGTTTCGATTCGATCAGTAAAACGGTCATCATTAATGCTGCACCTGTTGCCAATTTTACAGCAGATACGGCATGTGTCGGAAGCGCCACTCAATTCACCGACTCTTCCACTCCGCCTGCTCCTGCAACTATAGTCAGCTATGCATGGAATTTTGGCGATCCTTCATCTGGGTCCAATAATTCCTCTACATTGAAGGATCCAACACATACCTATGATGCCCCTGGAGTTTATTCGGTCACGGAAACAGTTACCAACTCCAACGGTTGTACACATGATACTCTTAAGCAAATTAATGTTAATCCAAGACCTCAGGCAATGTTCAGTGCATCTGTTGCCTGTGTGAATGACTCGACTGCATTTACCGACTTGTCTATTGCCCCGGGAAGTGGCCTCAAAGCCTGGTTCTGGGAATTCGGAGACGGGGGTACTTCCAGACTTGAGAACCCAAAGCATAAATATACTTCGGCAAGTACTTTTAATGTTACACTAACGGTTACTAACCTATCCAATTGTAAGGATTCTGTTACTATTCCGGTTATTACACATCCAACACCAGTGGCAGCATTTACATACAATAGCTTCTTCTGCCCGGCTGGAGAGGTGGCATTCCAGGATCAGTCACATGGAGTTGGTTCCGCAATTGTTCAAAGGGAATGGATATTCCTGCCGGGATCAACATCTTCACTTGTCAATCCCATCTTTACCTTCCCTGTAACAGATACAACCTATCTCGTAACGTTGATTGTGACTGATAGTTATGGATGTGTGGATACAGTCTCTGACAGTGTTCATGTCAAACCGGGATTTGCATTCACTTTCAGAAATGATACGGTTTGCTATAAGAATCCTACTCATTTTACTGCTGTTGATCTTACACAGGGAGATAGTCTCTATAACGTTACATGGAACTTTGGTGATCCTAATTCAGGACCAAATAATATTTCATACAATTTCACTCCGACACATACATTCACACAGCCCGGGATTTATGTTGTTACTTTGAAAACAACAGACTCAGATAATTGTACGGATAGTATCTTCCACCAGGTAACGGTGCATGCATTGCCTGCGCCTTCATTCTCCATTCTCTCAATGCCTTGTGACAGCGTGATTCATTTCACGGCGGATTCGACTACCTCAGGCAGCGGGACCATTTCTTCCTGGGAATGGAACTTCGGAGATGGTTCTCCGATACTTATCATACCGGGTTCTCATGGGTCCGGAGATACTTCTCATATTTATGCAGCAGAGAATATTTACCCGGTAACACTAAAGGTGACAAATAGTTTCGGTTGTTTTGATACCATCATAAAATCTGCTGAATTGTACCCCTGTATCTTTGCACAATTTAACCACAATGATACACTGATGTGTGCAAGGTATAACATTTCATTCGCTGACAGTTCGCTGCCCATCAACATCATCAACCAGTGGCATTGGACATTCGGGGATGGATTTGATACTGTCTATTCACATCATGTTGCGGTGATTCACCATACCTATGCGAGCCCGGGTATTTATCCGGTAAAGTTGATCATTCATGCTACTATTCTTACATCCGGTCGTTCCTTCACTGATTCTATTACGCACACTGTTGTTATTCACCCAACTCCATTACCCGGGTTCCTGAATCCTGCAGTCTGCTGGCACCAGAGCACCCAGTTCAGGGATACTTCAAATACGTTCGGATCGGCAACTGTCTCATGGAAATGGATATTCGGTGAGTCCTATATAGGATCAGGCGATTCATCGACACTGATAAACCCGATACATAAATATGATTCTGCCGGCACCTATGATGTCAGAATGGTGGTGATGAACCGTTTCGGTTGTAAAGATTCGCTGATTAAACCGACAATTGTTTATAGTATCCCAACTGCAATATTCAACCATTCCATCGCCTGCAGTGGCAAGCCTACTTTCTTTACCGATTCTTCACAGATGGCTGATACTGCTCATATCATTAACTGGGTATGGAACTTTGGCGAGACTTCTTCTGAAAAAGACACTTCTCATCTCAAGGATCCGATACATCAATACAAGACAGATGGAGATTACGTGGTTCGCCTGATAGTTAAAGATCAGCACGGATGTTATGATACGGTTGATTCAACTGTGACAGTTCATGTTACACCGGTAAGCGCATTCATTTATTCTGATAATGTTAATAATATGACGGGTAAATTGCAGTTCACGAATAAATCATCCGGAGCAGATTCGTACTTCTGGGACTTTGGAAATGGTCAGACCTCAACAGAGGAGAATCCTGTCGTCACATATGCTAATGATGGATCTTTCCTTATCATGCTGATCACAAGCAACCAATTCAATTGTTCCGATACGACTTACTATACCTATGAGTTCATCTTCAAAGGTCTTTATATTCCGAATGCCTTCTCACCTACAAGCCTGGGTACAGGTGCCAATCTGTTCACCCCTGTGGGTGTAAATCTGAAACAATTCCAGATTGAAGTATTCGATGCATGGGGACATATGCTATGGACTTCGGTCGCATTGGATGCCCAGGGCAGACCAACCGAATCATGGGATGGTACAGACTCGAATGGAGTATTGTATCCCTCAGGAACCTATATGTGGAAAGCAAAAGCCACTTTCATTGATAACACTATCTGGGAGGGCTCTGATATTGGAAAGGGATCTGGTAAAACTATGGGAACTGTAACATTAATTCGCTAACAGCTAATCATTTATATAGATGAAAAAACATTTAGTCTTTCCGATCTTACTTATAGGATGCCTGTCACTCTTATCGACGGTAAGGGGACAGGATCCAAATTATTCACAGTTCTTTAGTACACCCCTGTATTATAACCCTGCTTATACAGGGCTTAATACAGGATTGAGAGCCAGATTTTCCTTCAGGGATCAATGGCCCAATCTGCCTGTCGATTTTCGGTCGTATTATTTTTCAGCCGATATTGGTGACAGGAATTTACCAGGCGCAGGAGGCCTCGGTCTTATCGTAAATTCCAATAATGAAGGAATCGGATTTATCAATGATCTCTCAGTTGGGCTTTCTGTTGGCGTCAGGATCCCCATCAGCGCTTCAGTGGTCAGCCAGGTCGGTATCAAAGCATCTGTTGTACAGAAAAGTATAGATTGGAATGACTTTGTGTTCAGTGATCAGCTAAGTGAGAAATACGGTAATATCTATCAAAGTTCCTTCATACCTCCTAGTGGAAATACAAAAGTATTTCCTGATTTTGGAGCAGGTGGTTTAATTCAGTTTGCAAATCCTGAAGGCAATGTGACCGGTGTTGCCGGGTTTGCTGTTGATCATATATTTAAACCCGACGAAGCATTTCTTTCTAATTCTACAGCACCCTTACCCAGAAAATTTGTAGCTCACCTTGATCTTATCATTTCCTCCGGTGGAGGCGGAGCTTCATCAACCATGTATGCAAATGGTGGATTAAATGATCCGCTGAAGATTAATCCGGGGATCATTTACCAGAATCAAAACAATATGAGTACATTACAAGCCGGCTTAAATTTACTTAAATACAACATCTATCTTGGCGGATGGTATAAAGCCAGTTTCGGAGGTATTTCGGATGGTGATGCAGTTGCCCTTCTGGTTGGTTACCGTTATACTTTTGCAGAAGATATGAGCATCAAGTTTATGTATAGCTATGACCTGATCACTACAGGATCTATGCAGGGACTTGGCGGCGCTCATGAAATAAGCATTGTCCTCGATTTCGATAAGCTAAGCCTCTTTGGCGGCGGTGGCGGCGGCGGAAATATTCCGGGAAAATCGATGAGAGGTGGCGCTTTGGAATGCCCAAGCTTTTATTAATAGCTTGCTGACATCCTTTTTCCTTTTTATTTAATGTACCCTATAAATCAGGGTACATTTTTTTTATTGACTTACTGACAATGTTTCCGGCCATCTTCCTTGGCAATATCCGGGTGAGGATATAATAGAATAACCTGTTTTTCCAACCAGGAATGCAGTATGATCTCTTTCCAAGCATCTTTAGTGCATAAACAGCAACTTTTGAAGGTTGCATAACATCAATGATCTTATTCTGTTTTCCCGGATTACTGCTCCAGTAGGTCGGAGTCGAAGTAGGTCCCGCACAACACGCCATAATATCTACCTTTGCATCTTTTAACTCATAAAATAAAGATTCTGCAAGGACTACTGTAAAAGCTTTTGTGCCAGCATAGGGTGCGGAAAGGGGAGGTCCCAGGATCCCGGCAAGTGAAGACATCATGATAATTCCGTATTGTTTATCTTTCTGCCTTTTTTTCAATAAAGAATGTATAAAGTGGATAGGAGTTCTGTTGTTCAACGAGAGAAACCTGTCGATATCTTCATCAGTATAACTTGAAAATCGGCCGACAGGACTGAAAGCAGGCACATAAACCACAAGCCTGAAATCGATTGATTTGCTCTTCTCAAGACAGGCTGAGACAGCATCTGGCTTCGTAAGATCCTGAAAAATACGTAGAGTAGAGATCCTGAAGTTCTTTTCCAATTCATCCGCCAGCAAATTCAAAGCAGGGAAATTATTATCTACAAGGATGAGGTTCATTCCCTTTTCCGCAAGCGCAATTGAAAATGCTGCTCCAATGCCTTCGGCAGCGCCCGCAATAAATGCCCAATCACCATAACGTAAAACGAGGTCATTCATGAATATTTCTAACTTTGCATTTTAAAAATGTAAGCTGCAATAATAGTTATTTCTTTCCATTATGAGGAGTTTGTTGATTCTATTTTTAAAGGTACTGAAGTTTTTCAGGCATTTATATCTGAAACTCAGAAGAATAAAACAGGAAGACTTATATGCAGGACGTGTGGTAAGCGGCAAATCATGGGAGGAGTTCTGCGACCTGCTCAAAGCTGCAGGAGGTGCCCTGATGTATCCAGGTGCACCAATCGATCCTTTTCAACAGGCAGAAGGATTGCGGTACCTGACAAGACTTACACGGGGAGGCCTCGAAGCATATGTCGAATATTCTGATTCGGCCTTTCCTGTGCTGAAAAGAATGGTACATGAGACTGTCAAAATTGGAGCCGATAACCCTGATAATTATTACTTTAATGCCCAGATCAGCGGTAAATATGAGTACCGGATTACCGGGAAAAGAAATTCCGTTCATTACATCGGGTTTTTTACACAGAACGGGAATTATGGCACCACAGGTAATCTTTCTCCCTGTGCTAAACTGGAGCATAAAGATTTAGACCTGACATCTGATGGTAGTTTCGAAATAATCCTGAGTAAGGTGAAAAAAGGTAGAAACTGGCTAAAGATTGAAGATGAAACAAGTTTGCTGATCGTCAGACAGACATTTTCAGACCGGATTAAAGAAACCCCTGCTGAACTTCATATTGAGAACCTTGATGGCAGAAAAGCTCCAGATCCGATTACACCTACCCAGATAGATGAAGGATTGAAAACTGCTTCCCTTTTTATTGCAGGGGCCCCGTTGCTGTTTGCAAAATGGGCAAAGGGCTTCCAGGCACATACGAACCAGCTTCCACTGTTTGATCCGGATACTTCTAATAAGGCAGGAGGAGATCCGAACATCTTTTATTATCACAGTCACTGGAAACTGTCGCCGGACGAAGTATTGGTCATCCATGTGACCCCCCCTTCCTGTGATTCTTGGAACTTCCAGCTCGACAATTACTGGATGGAATCTCTGGATTACCGATATTTTAATATTTGTACTAATAAAGCTTCGGCGGTCTCAAATCCTGATGGAAGTGTGACTGTCATCGTAGCGCATCAGGACCCGGGTGTCCTCAACTGGATAGAGACTGCGGGACATATTGAAGGAACCATGTGTTGGCGCTGGTACAGATTAAATGAAGGTGAAAAGCCGGTGACTCCGTCATGCAGGGTGATCAAATTCAATGAATTGACATCTTTGTCCAACAATCTTAAATAAACAGTGCTAAAAATATACTATGAGTTCTGACCGAATTACACATTCCGGGAACTTTAGGAAAATGCCCCTTTGGTTTAGAATGCTGAACAGTTCCTGGAAAACGAGCTATTTTCTTGGCACTAAAATAAAACTCAGAAAAGATGATCTGATAAAGGCTGCAAGAAAAGTGACCGGGCTCAATGACCTGGGGAAAGATTTTTCCGATGAGCCCCTGGAAAAGCTCCTGCAATCGGTCAATGAAGAAGCTGCTCTTCATCCTGTTGGCAGGTTCATTACCCGCCAGCGATTTGTCAGCTTACTGAGTATCCGTCTTCGGGCTGAATACTTTTTCCGGAAATATCCTGAGATCCTTGAACAACCCCTTTATCCCGCATGGATCATCGTTGGACTGCAACGTACCGGAACTACCAAACTTCAGCGTTTATTGGCTACAGACCCTGATCATCGCGTGATCCCCAGCTGGGAGGTAATCAACCCTGTACCACTCAATCTGGATGAAAAGACAAGAGATAAGCGGATTGATGTTGCAAAGCTCTCTGTTAAAGCAGTCAAACTAATGTCCCCGGGCTTTTTTGCCATTCATCCCATTGATGTTTATGAACCGGAAGAAGATATTTTGCTACTCGATATAAGCTTTATGAGTACCACTCCTGAAGCCATGATGAACGTGCCTTCCTATGCCTCATGGCTTGAGAAGACTGATCAATCATCGGCCTATGCCTATGCTGTAAAGCTCCTGAAGTTCCTTCAATGGCAGCAGCCTGCCAAACGCTGGGTGCTAAAAACACCCCACCATCTGGAATTTTCCGACCTGATTGAAAAACACTTTGGTGAAGTTCATTTTCTCTGGCCTCATCGCCGCGTCTATGAATCGGTACCTTCATTCCTGAGCATGGTGACCTATAATCACATGATGTTCAGCGACCAGGTAGACGTAAAAAGGATTGCCGACCACTGGGTCAGAAAAACAGGCTATATGCTTGATAAAGCACTTGATTATAGGTTGAAAGATGACAATACCTCAAAGTTTACAGACATCTGGTATGACGATATGGTGCGAAATTCAGAAAAGGAACTCTCAAGAATCTATTCTCTGGATGGAGGATTGACCCCGGAATTGATCCAGCGCTTCAACAAGCATGAGAAAGAACACCCTCACAGGAAATATGGATCACACCAGTACTCTCTGGCTGACTTTGGTCTGAAAGAAGACGATATTGATCATTTTACTACCCGCTACCAGGAATTTATCTCAAAACACTATGACCGATAAGAAACAAGATAAGTATAGTAATCCTTTTACAGCAACCCTCACCGGGATCATGGATCTCTTCAGAAAATATGAGCCTGCCGGAGAATTAAAACCAATGGATCGTCTTGATGGCAGAACGGTCATTGTCGACGGGGCAAGCTCGGGGCTTGGCTTTGCAGTTGCTCTGGAAGTGGCCCGCAGGGGAGCGAAGGTCATTATGGCATGCCGCAGCGGTATTCCGGATAAGGGAAAGGAAGTGAAAAGACTTTCCGGGTCAAATGATGTTCATATGCTGCACGTTGATTTTTCAGATATCAGATCCATTCATAAGCTTGTAAAAGATATCCGGGATCAATTTGGGAGGATTGATATTCTTATCAGCAATGCAGGACTGGTCCCCAGGAAAAGCAGAAAGACACCCCAGGGGCTGGAGGAGATGTTCATGGTTAATTATTTGTCAAAGTTTGTTTTTGTGAACCTTCTCTTAAAAGAGAATTGTTTTTGCCATACAGGATCACTCCATCCCAGGATCGTCTTCGTTTCGTCTGAGACCCATCGTAATCCGAAAGGATTTGACTGGGATTCTTTCGGGGTCTATAAGGATTACAACATCAGTAAGAGTATCGAGCTTTATGGTTATTACAAGCTGCTGCTGACTACTTTTGCTGTTGAGTTATCGCGCCGGCTTAATTCAGAACAACTGACCTGCTCTGTTTTTTCACTTTGCCCGGGACCGGTCAACTCGAATATCGGCCGGGAAGCTCCTAAGCTTTTCCTTCCTCTTATGAAGCTGATTTTTTCAATATTCTTCAAATCACCAGCAAAAGCTGCAATACCTGTCATCTACCTGGCTGCTTCCCCTGACCTCGAAAATAAGCCGCTCGATTACCTGTTTCTGATGAGCCGGAAAGAAATTGGGAACAATGCACTTGACCCAGAGAATGGCAGGAAGTTATGGGAACTCTCTGAGCTGTTAGTAACTTCTATTAACGAGTAGCCTCCCGGCGAGGAGAAAAACAGATTCTTATTGTACTTTTACTGTCCGGAATATATTCATTTCAGAAAACAGATAATTTGGCACAACTCCTGCTAAATGATGGAACCTGCGTAACGGGAAAGCCTTTTGGGGCGATACGTTCCATTTCAGGAGAGGTGGTGTTTAACACTGCCATGACCGGCTATCCTGAAAGCCTCACGGACCCTTCTTATAAAGGTCAGATCCTCGTGCTCACCTATCCCCTCATAGGAAATTATGGTGTTCCTGGTAAAGCTATCAAAGAAAAACTATCTACCTATTTCGAATCGGACAGGATACATATTTCCGGACTTGTCATCTCCAGTTATACTGCAGAATACAGTCACTGGAATGCGCTGGAGAACCTCTCAGACTGGCTGGCCGAACATGATGTCCCGGGCATCAGCGGAATAGATACCAGGGCTATTGTAAAACGGCTTCGCGAGGAAGGAACAATGCTTGGTAAGCTTTATCAGAATGACGAAAATGAGGTGGAATATTATGACCCAAATAAGGACAATCTTGTTGCACAGGTAAGCGTCACCGGGAAAATTATTTACCCCGGTAATGAATTCCGGATCATAATGGTTGATTGCGGTGTAAAAAACAACATCATCCGGTGCCTTATGAATACAGGTGCAACAGTGATCCGGGTGCCCTGGGATTATGATTTTACACAAGAAGAGTACGACGGTCTTGTGATATCCAATGGTCCCGGTGATCCACAGATATGCAGAGAGACAATCGTGAATATTAAAAAAGCCATTAATGTAGGGAAGCCCATCTTCGGCATCTGTCTCGGTAACCAGCTTCTCTCTATTGCAGCAGGTGCCTCTACCTACCATCTGAAATATGGACACAGGGGATATAACCAACCTGTTCTGCTTTGCGGTACGATGAAGACCTACATCACCTCCCAGAACCATGGCTTTGCTGTGGATTCGACCAACCTGGGAAAGGACTGGGAACCCTTCTTTATCAACCTCAATGATGGCAGTAACGAAGGAATCCGGCACAAGAAGCAGCCTTTTTTTTCGACACAGTTTCATCCGGAGGCTTCCGGAGGACCTACCGATACGCGGTTCCTCTTTAATGATTTCATGGATCTTGTTAAATCATATAAAACCAAGCTGAAATGACCGAAGGGATCCATAAAGTTCTCATCCTCGGCTCCGGGGCTTTGAAAATCGGTGAGGCCGGTGAATTTGACTACTCCGGCTCCCAGGCCTTAAAAGCCCTGAAAGAAGAGAAGATAGAAACTGTTCTGATCAATCCGAATATAGCCACCATTCAGACGTCTGAAAAAATTGCTGACAAGGTCTATTTTCTGCCTGTCACTCCTTATTTTACAGAAGAAGTGATAAAAAAGGAGCATCCCGATGGTATCTTGTTATCATTCGGAGGGCAGACTGCTCTGAATTGCGGGGTATCCCTTTACAGGGCAGGCATCTTTGAAAAGTACGGGGTAAAGGTTCTCGGAACTCCCGTTGAAACGATTATCAGCACAGAAGACAGGGAAATTTTTTGCAGGAAACTGGATGAGATTCAGGTGAGGACCCCGCGGAGTGTGGCAGTCACAGATACGGAAAGTGCACGGAAAGCAGCATCGCAAATTGGATATCCACTGATTATCAGAGCTGCCTTTGCTCTGGGAGGACAGGGCAGCGGATTCTGCTCTGATGAGAAAGAACTAGACCTGCTGGTCGCGAAGGCTTTCTCCTATTCCAGCCAGATCCTTGTGGAAGAATCACTCAAAGGATGGAAAGAGATTGAGTATGAGGTTGTCCGCGACCGTCATGATAATTGCATCACGGTATGTAATATGGAGAATTTCGATCCACTTGGGATTCATACCGGAGAGAGCATTGTCGTAGCTCCTTCACAGACACTTTCCAACGTTGAATACTATAAACTTCGTGAGCTATCTATCAATGTGATACGGCATCTTGGCGTGGTCGGGGAGTGCAATATCCAGTATGCCCTGAATCCCGAGTCGGAAGATTACCGTGTTATTGAAGTGAATGCCAGGTTATCACGATCCTCGGCACTTGCCTCCAAGGCCACAGGTTATCCTCTGGCATTTGTGGCTGCCAAACTAGCACTTGGCTATGGATTACATGAGCTGAAAAATTCTGTAACGCGCACTACAACCGCTTGTTTTGAACCGGCATTAGATTATATCGTATGCAAGATCCCACGTTGGGATCTTGGTAAGTTTGTTGGAGTGTCAAAAGAACTGGGATCAAGCATGAAGAGTGTCGGTGAGATCATGGCCATTGGAAGGACGTTTGAGGAAGTCATTCAAAAAGGGCTGAGGATGATAGGACAGGGGATGCACGGATTTATCGGCAATAAGGAACTCCATGTCAGTGATCTTGAAAACGGCCTTTCACATCCGACCGACAGAAGGATATTTCTGATTGCACAGGCTTTTGCAGAGGGATATTCAATTGAACGGATCTGGGATCTGACCCGCATCGACAAATGGTTCTTGTATCGTTTAAAGAACATATTTGACACCG
Source organism: Bacteroidales bacterium (assembly GCA_049520195.1). Lineage (GTDB taxonomy): Bacteria > Bacteroidota > Bacteroidia > Bacteroidales > FEN-979 > FEN-979. Next base: position 7,248 of record JBEKQA010000007.1, on the reverse strand, counting down.
GTCAAAGTCTGGCAAAATATCATGACATCAGGGAAGTTCCCGATGAATTGATCCTGGATGCCAAACGATCCGGTTTTTCTGATTTCCAACTTGCCCGCCTGGTCTTCAAATCGGAAGTGAAGAATCCGGAACCGGACATGATGAAGATCAGGGAATACCGGAAAGAACGAAATATAATCCCTTATGTCAGGCAGATAGATACCCTCGCGGCTGAATATCCGGCTGTGACGAATTATCTTTACCTTACCTACAGTGGCAGTGAGCACGATGTCGCCTTCCCGGATGATAAAAGATCGGTTATCGTACTTGGCAGCGGTGCTTACCGTATAGGCAGCTCAGTAGAGTTTGACTGGTGCAGTGTAAATACACTGAATGCCGTAAATGATGCGGGATACAGGTCGATAATGATCAATTACAATCCTGAAACCGTCAGCACTGATTATGATACCTGTGACAGGCTTTATTTTGATGAGTTGTCGTTTGAGCGGGTGATGGACATCTATGACCTGGAAAACCCAAAGGGGATCATCCTTTCCATGGGAGGCCAGATCCCGAACAATCTTGCCATGCGACTGTACAAGCAGAACGTGCCAGTGCTTGGGACTTCCTCTGTTTCTGTCGACAATGCAGAGGACCGTCACAAATTCTCCTCCATGCTCGATAAGCTTGAGATCGACCAACCACGCTGGAAAGAGCTCTCCTCACTGGAAGATATATTCACCTTCACCGACCATGTTGGATTCCCTGTCCTGATCCGTCCGTCTTATGTACTTTCCGGGGCTGCCATGAATGTTGTTTCGAATAAAAGCGAACTGGAGCATTTTCTGACCCTGGCTACCAATGTTTCCAAGGAACACCCTGTCGTGGTATCGGAATTCATCCAGGAGGCCAAAGAGATAGAGATTGATGCTGTTGCCAAAGAGGGTGAGATTGTTGCTTACGCTATTTCAGAGCATATCGAGTTTGCCGGTGTACACTCAGGGGATGCCACTATCGTTTTCCCTCCCCAAAAGATCTATGTGGAAACCATCCGCCGGATCAAGAGGATCAGCAGGGATATTGCGGGATCGCTAAAGATCTCCGGACCTTTTAATATTCAATTCCTCGCCAAAGACAACGACATTAAGGTGATCGAATGTAATCTCAGGGCCTCCCGGAGTTTCCCTTTTGTCTCCAAGGTACTGAAGATTAACTTCATTGATATTGCAACGAGGGTCATGCTGGGAATTCCCTTTGACAAGCCGGATAAATCCTTCTTTGACATCGATTATATCGGCGTTAAGGCTCCCCAGTTCTCCTTTTCACGGCTTCAGAAGGCCGACCCGATGCTGGGAGTCGATATGGCTTCCACCGGCGAGGTGGGCTGCATAGGAGACACAGTTTATGAGGCGGTATTAAAATCCATGCTTTCCGTTGGTTATCGAATTCCAGAAAAAAACATCCTTATCTCATCGGGACCGGTAAAATCTAAGACAGTCCTGCTGGAAGGTTGCAGGATGCTGGCTGAAAAGAAGTTCCATATCTTCGCTACCAAAGGAACGGCTGAGTTCCTTGCTGATAATGGCATTGGATCAACCATCCTTCATTGGCCAGACGAAGATGCCACTCCCAATGTTCTGGAGTATCTCAAAGACCACAAGATTGATCTTGCGATCAATATTCCCAAGAACCTCTCAAAAGATGAGCTGTATAATGATTACGCCATTCGCCGTGCGGCTATCGACTTCAACGTCCCGCTGATCACAAATGCCAACCTGGCCAATGTCTTCGTGATGGCTTTCTGCAAGCTGAAACCCGAAGACCTGGAAATAAAATCATGGCAGGAGTACTAGGGATAAATAGCGAAATAGCGAAACCTGCCTACGACAAGCAGGTAGCGAAATTTCTTTTGGATTACTTTGTGAAATTCTTCGGCGCCTTAGTGGTAAAAAAAGCTTAACCACTAGGGCGCTCAAAGAAATTTTTACCATTTTGCCATCTTGCTATCTTGCAATTTTTTCAATGATTTATTATCAGCTTCCAGGTTTTTGCGCTTGTACCTGTTTTGAGGGTAAGATAATATAATCCTGAAGGAAGATAAGGAAGTTCGATACGTACAAGGGAGGAACCGGGAACCTGTTTTTCAACTACTTTTGCCCCATTCTGTTCAGTAATTGCATATTGTATTCTTTCCGCTGGTGACTGATTAAGACTGATGTAAACATAGTGATCGGCAGGGTTGGGATAAATCATCGTTCTGTCAGTTTGAATTGGGTCAGGATTGACGCCAACAGGGAGACTGTTTCCAACCACTGCAAGGAAAGCATTGCCATTGGCAGAAACAAGTTTTGTTGAATCAAAGGTCAATGTATCATTATCGATCCTTCCACCTGCCAGAATGCTGTTTTTATCAAAGACTGCAATTCCTAAGATTACAGTCTCACCATTATTTGGCACAAGATTTTTGTACCATACCAAATCACCTCCGGTTGAATATTTAGCAAGGAACCCAGGATACAACCCACCTGAAATTTTAGTTCCGTCATGAAAGATGAGTGTATCTTCGTACTGGCCTCCCACATAACAGCTACCTTCTTCATCTACGCCGATCTGGTAAGCAGGCCAGGAAAAATATTGCGAATCCAGCCCATGAGCCCATTGGATTGTTCCGCCGGAGGAATATTTTGCAACATATAAGTTGCTGCTATGACTACTGGTGAGGGTAATGGACCCCAGTGTCATTTGCGAGCTATAGAATAAACCTGAAACATAGATATTCCCGGAATTATCCACATTTACACAATGCCCCCGTTGTGTTCCCGACCCCCCGGCTTGCTGAACCCATAATTCATTGCCGTTAGCATCATACTTTGCTGTGTATGCATCATAACCTCCAAGACTGGTCAGGGATGATGTACCAAAATTTACAGTGCCCTGAAAACCCCCTGTTAAAATGATATTATTCTGGCCATCAATCGCTAAACTCCGTGCATAATCATTTCCTGTACTACCAAAGCTTTTTGCAAAAAGAGGAGTGCCGTCAGAAGAGAATTTTGCGAATAATGCATCATTATATCCTTGGGATATCAGCATGGTCGATCCGATTAAAATCGTATCCATGAATGAACCGGCAATTACAACATTGCCTGCTCCATCTGTTGTAATCCCGCCTACCTGGAAAACCTGGGATGTACAATTTAAAGATTTTGCCCATTGCAGGGATCCCGATTCATTAAATTTTGCAACATAATAGCATTGACCACCCGTACTTATGTTAGGATTAATGAGGACAGTCTGGCCAATAGTTAACGTGTCCTGGAAATAACCAAGTACATAACTATTGTCATTTTGATCTGCCGACATGGCAACTGATCCTGTAAAATTCGGATTACCTGAAATAACATTTACCCAGTGAAGTTGCCTGTCGCCTGAAATCCGAGCAAGAAATGCTCCCTGACCATAAATTGTTGTTCCATTATAATTTATGCTTCCATTCAGGTCACCATGAATATAACAAAATCCTTTATGATCCACAGCAATGTTATACCAAACTGAGCTGTAACCGCAATTAGATGTAGTTTTTTTGATCCATGAGACATTTCCGTTAAGGTCAATTTTATTCAGGCACATGTCATTAAGATTCGCAATTGCAACCTGTTCTATCATATTTGTGGAATCAATCAGTGACATGTTGGTAGTATACGCCTGGTTAAGTGCATATTGGATTGTGCCATCTGTAGCTATCTTTGCGAAGAAAGGGCCAGGCCAGTTAATTGTTGAAGGGCCTATTGTACCGAGAAATGTAGTGTAGGCAAAAAGAAAAGGATTCCCGGAATTGTCAAGCCTGATATAAGAGGAATAATCAGGTGGGTCATCATTTACAAAGCCATCTGCCCAGAGAGCGACTCCCGAAGAACTGAATTTTGTAAGGTAATAAGGCTCATCCAAACCATATAGTGTGACAGTTTGGGAATGGAAGTAAATACTGTCGGTAAAGATTCCGGAAGTATAAATGTTATCACTGTTATCTATGATCACCGATTGACCTCTCGAATTTCCCCATGTACTTGTGAAATTTTCTGCCCATTGTGTAACCCCTGCCAAGTCTGTTTTTACAAGGAGTGCAGAAGGATACAGGTTTGAAAACAATTGAAAAGACCCGATTGTCACAGGTCCATAAATGTACCCTGACAATGCGAGATAAGAATTTTTATAATAGATGCAGGTGAAGATTGTAGTATTTGCCGATAAAAATGTACTCACTGTCCCCGCCGGTGTGCATTTCAGTACTTCGCTGCTTACCGCGTATGATTCATTATGATTTGACACCACTATATAAGCATTATTATTATCGTCGAGCGTAAGATCATCAGACGACTGGGAATAGGTATCTCCATAACTCACTGCCCAGATAGGATTGCCAGTATTGTCAAACTTTGCAATAAATGCATCGGTGCCTCCTGAAGAAACGAGTGTTGATGTGCCAATAGTGACTGTTCCCGAATATTTTCCACAAATGATAATATTCCCTGTATTATCCAGCCTGATCCTTGAACCCTGGATCATTTCGTAGTGGGTTGATTGAATAGTTTTGATCCATAAGAGGTTACCTGAACCATCGAACTTTGCAAAGAACAGGTCCCACCAGCCGGAGCTGGTAATATTTGTCGATCCGTAGGTGACCAATCCGTTAAAGTAACCGGTAACAAACAAGTTATTATTATTATCCCGGGTAATGTCGACGCCAGTTATTCCGCCGGAGCCGCCAAACGTCATGGCCCAGTTCCAATCGGGAGCGGTAGTTGTTGGAAAACCGGGATTATTGTTTCCCGGCTGAGCAATCAATATTGTGGTTGTAAATAATGCAGCCATCAATAAAAAAATGTGTGTAAATGATTTCATGTGAAAGAAGATTATTGGTGAAAAAAAAGAATACCGATACCAGTGAACTGATAAGGAATTCTGCATTTCAAAAATAATCAAAAAAAGAGAAAACACAAATTTTCCGTAACAATAAATGATGATAAAATTCCTTAGAAGTACTATTTGATGTCCTCCGTGGCTTTTGTGTTTAAGAATAAAATGGTCAACCACGAAAGCCTGGAAAGTGCACACATCATTAAGGGAGTTCGAATTTACTCCTCAAGGAATTCCGGATGGATAGCTTCGTCTGGTTTATTTAGTTCCTGGAGTTCAGCGAGTTTTTTCCGGCCATAACTTAGCTTTATTATCAGGATAAACAGAACCGGGATTATGAATACTCCCAATGCTGTGGCGGCGAGCATGCCTCCAAGGACTGACCACCCGATGGTTTGACGGGCTACAGCACCGGCTCCACTGGCAAATATCAAAGGAGATACTCCAAAGATGAAAGCAAGCGAAGTCATGAGGATAGGACGCAAACGTAAACGAACGGCCTCAATTGTGGCAGCGACAACTTCAATACCCCGGTCGACCCTCTCTTTAGCGAATTCGACGATAAGGATGGAATTTTTGGCCGCGAGACCGATCAGCGTGATAAGACCGATCTGTGCATACACATTGTTCGACAGGCTTGGTATTAACGTCAATGCCAGTATAGCCCCGAATGCAGCAAGAGGAACGCCGAGCAGGATGGTGAATGGTACCGTCCAGCTTTCATATAAAGCCGAGAGAAAAAGAAAGACAAATAGTATTGACAGGATAAATACGTACATTGAAGTATTTCCTGCCTTTGTTTCTTCACGGCTAAGGCCTGAGAACTCAAACCCATAACCGGCGGGGAGAACCTGCTGGGCGGTTTCCTGCAATGCCTGGAGTGCCTGGCCGGAACTGTACCCGGGTTTTGCATCTCCAACAAATTCAGCCATGCGGTAAAGGTTATAATGGGAAAGCATGGAGGCACTCTCGCTCAATTTATAACTCATCACAGAGCTTAAGGGAAGCATTGTCCCCTGCATGTTACGGACATAATATTTATCCATATCGACAATATCGTTCCTGTAAAGGGTATCTGCCTGGGCAATGACGCGGAAATTCCTGTTGTATATCGTGAAGTCATTGATATAGCTGCTTCCGAGATAGGTCTGGATCGTACTGAAGACATCGGAAAGATTGACTCCCATCTTCTTGCATTTATCACGGTCAACAATGAGCTGGTAGTTGGGTGTGCGCGTATTAAAGAAAGTAATGGCCCGTTCAATTTCGGGACGTTTATTTATTGCTGCCGTAAAGGTTTGAACATTTCGTTCGAATGCCTTTATATCGTCATTGCTTTCACGCTGTTGCAATTCAAACGTGAACCCGCCTGTAGCCCCAAGTCCCGGGATGGCAGGAGGAGGTATGACCAGGATATTCGCATTCCTTATGGCTGCGAACCTCTTCTGCATCTCAGCCATCAATGCATAGATATGTTCCGACTTACTCTTGCGGTCATCCCAGGGGATTAACTGGCAGAAAATCGTTCCACTGTTAGATTTGAGTGCCCCGGTCACCACATTAAGCCCACCCACGGCAGAACAATGGCTGACACCCTTGATATCCATAAGTATATCCATCATTTTCTTCAGCACATCCACTGAACGTGAATTAGAAGAAGCTTCGGGCAGTTCGTAGGTAATATATAAACGTCCTTCATCCTCAACCGGAATAAACCCCGTAGGCTTTTTAAGAAGCATGATGTAAGCGCCAAAGATCACCAATACCAGCAGGATGACAACATAGCGGGAATGTTTTATTGCCCGTCTAACATTGTTGGTATATCCCTCTGTTCTCCTGGTAAACCATTTATCAAAATGGTAGAAGAGGTAGTTCAAACCTTTTGAAGATTTTGTGATATGATGGGGTTTCAGGAACAAAGAACATAAAGCAGGCGTGAGCGACAAGGCCACAAAAGCTGAAATGAGAACCGAAATGGCAATGGTGATTGCAAATTGCTGATATAGCTTACCTACGATACCTGGCAGGAAGCCGGCAGGAACAAATACAGCAGCAAGAACAAGTGCAATGGCAACCACTGGCCCAGATATATCTGCCATTGCCTTGAAAGCAGCTTCTTTTGGCGTGAGGTGCTGCTCTTCAATGTATCGCTGTACCGCCTCAACTACAATTATAGCATCATCTACAACAATACCGATGGCAAGAACGAATCCAAAGAGAGTAAGCTTATTAATGGTAAACCCGAGGGGTATAAAGAAAATGAAAGTAGCTATGATTGAAACAGGGATGGCGAGTACAGGGATAATTGTTGAACGCCAGTCCTGCAGAAAGATAAATACCACGAGAACAACA
>JBEKQA010000006.1:0-37527 GCA_049520195.1 Bacteroidales bacterium | reverse complement strand
ATTAGAGGAGAATATATTGACACACATTCCATAAGAATTCAATAAGCTGTCGCCGGTGAGGATCAGATATTCGTGGGGAGAAATGGTAACAGACGGAAATATTTTTTCTGAAGAACCGTACTGAAAGCTCCATCCATAAAGATCCACAGGAAATAAAGTACGGTTGTAAAGTTCAACGTATTCCGTTTCAGGGAGACCGTTTGATGGTGCCGGATCAGCCATGACCTCATCTATAATTATATCGTGCGCTTTTGCCTTGTAAGATGTGTCGGTTCTGACAGTTCCGACATAAAAATCGTCGAAATAAAATTTTGCTGAATTACTAGATGTATATTGGCAATAAACACCAAACCAGGATGTTGTTTGCAGATTTGAATCATCATAAAAGCCTTCTTTTACAAAATCCGATCCGCCATTATTGTCAGCATAAAGTGTCCAGATTCCTATAGAATCGTGAATCATCTTAAATCGCAGGACATTTGAAGAAGAATTAGTGCAGGAATGTTTCGCAGTGAAAAGTTTAATAACCTGGTTTCCAGACTGTCTGAAATAAGAAACACTGTCATTACTTCCCCCGATCTGGAGAAAGTAACCATTTATTGGGCTATTCAGATTCTCATTGTCTGAAACCAGATAAACCCGGGCATAATTATTTGTGGATGTGTTGAATGACAATCTGATCCAAAATGACCATTCACAATTATTAATCATCCCGTTGGAAGTGGCAATTATGGCCTGGCCTGTTCCGGAAGTCTGAATCTGAAGCTGCTTTAACGAGTTGATCTCAAATTTCCCCGTATCGCCTGTCCAACTTGGATTCTGTGTAAAATTGCCATCGGTAAAATTATCGCTGAGCTGGCCCTCTGCAAACAGTACATTCATTAACATGACCAGGGCTATAAAATACTTCAGCATCTTTTCCTTCTTAATCGGAGAAAAATGAAAAGGTAATATGCCTGTTTATAAATTCTTGAATTACCTTTGTGCTCTGAAAAAATTTTGAAGCCAATGAAAATAGCTGTTGTCGGTGCCACAGGCTTAGTAGGCCGGGAAATGCTTAAAGTTCTTGAAGAAAGAAATTTAGGTTCTTATACCCTGCTTCCCGTTGCTTCTCCAAAGTCAGCTGGTAAATATGTGACATTCAAGGGCAAGGACTATAAGGTCCTTATGCACGACGAAGCCATTAAAGAAAAGCCGGATATTGCCATATTTTCGGCAGGAGGATCGACATCGTTGGAATGGGCTCCAAAATATGCAGCTGCTGGTGCAACGGTCATTGACAACTCATCAGCCTGGCGGATGAATGACGATATCCCGCTTGTTGTTCCTGAGATAAATGGGAACGTACTTACAGCGAAAGATAAAATTATCGCAAATCCAAATTGCTCGACTATCGGAATTGTAGCAGTAATGGCCCCTTTGCATAAAAGGTACAGGATCAAAAGGTTAGTGATCTCTACTTACCAGTCGGTAACCGGAACCGGCATTAAAGCGGTCAGACAACTCGAAAACGAGAGGAAGGGCCTTGCGGGAGAAATGGCTTATCCTTATCCGATCGATCTTAACCTTTTCCCTCATGGAGGAAATTTTCTTCCAAACGGTTATACTTCCGAGGAAGAGAAGTTGGTCAACGAAACCCGGAAAATACTTTCCGATCAGTCTTTGCTTATCACGGGCACAGTAGTCAGGGTGCCGATAACAGGTGGACATTCTGCCGCAGTTAATGCTGAATTTAACTTACCCATCAATCCGGCAGATGCAAGAAAGATTTTATCGGAAACAGAAGGCATTGTAGTTCAGGATGATCCGGCAAATAACATCTATCCAATGCCTTTGTATTCCCGTGGAAAGGACGAAGTTTTTGTGGGAAGGATCAGGATTGACGAATCCTGCCCCAACACATTGAATCTCTTTATTGTGACGGATAACCTGAGAAAAGGTGCTGCCACCAATGCCATTCAGATCGCACAATACTTATTGTCACATGATCTGATCAAGCATATTTCCTAAAATAATTAGGCGTAACCTTTAAATAATCTTTCCCGGATAAGCAGCATTTTCAATAATTCTTATTGATAAATATCAATAATTTATTGAGAAATATGTTTCCTTTTTCTGAATTTATACATATTTATTTTATATTTGCACTATCAGGCTTATAATTAGAATTCAAATTATCTGAGATGGCGAAGTTTGTCCAAGCAAATAATTGCGTTGATTGTAATTGCCGGAATGCGATTTTTAAAGCTCTTTCGGTACCTGAACTTGAGTTAATAAATAAAAACCGTTATGAAGTCAGCTTCAAAGCTGGGGAAATCATTTTTAAGCAGGGAACTCCTTCACCGCATTTTGTTTGTCTTACTACAGGTTTGGCCAAGCTGTACATTGAAGGTTATGGCAAGAACCTTATAATTAGCATGGTAAAGCCTGTGGAATACATTTTAGGGCCTGGCATATATGTTGATAACCGTCATCATTATTCAGCAGCTGCAGTTGAGGATTCTACAGCCTGTCTTGTTGATGTCAGCACATTCAAACAGATGACACGCACAAATCCTGACTTTGCTGATGAATTTATCCGGCGTATTAGTTTGATGACCATCTTTAATTTTGAACAATTTATCAGTCTCACCCAAAAACAGATGAACGGACGTATTGCAGATGCCCTTTTTTATCTCTCTGAACAAATATATTGCAAGAATCCTTTTGAAATGAGTATTTCACGTCAGGATCTGGCCGACCTTTCCGGAATGTCTAAAGAAAGTGCAATCCGTATCCTCAAAGAATTTAAGGATGAAGGCATTCTGACTATTGAAGGCAGCCATGTAAATATACTAAATCCCCAACAGCTGAGAAAGATCAGCGAGACGGGATGACTCGCGTTATCTGTGACGCTTGATGCGTAAAGCAGAAATAGAAATAGCGAAATCGTGAAATGGCGAAATCGCGAAAAAAATTCTGATTCCATATTCCTACTCCTACTGCCTATTGCCTATTGCCTCAATCAATATTCAACCCTCAGGCAGCCCGAAATTCTTAACGCTCGTTCCTCGATTTTCTACACACAAATTTCATGAGGCTGGGAAGGGTGTGAGGCCGTGAACCCCACCCCCAGCCCCTCCCCCAAGAGGGAGGGGAGTTTGGTGACCTTGACATGGAGTGGTTTTTTATTCCTTTATTTCTTGCTTCTTTGTTAAACATAGAATTCATTAAAAAATTCTCTGTGGACTCTGTGTAATGACTTTCCAGTCAGAATTCCGGTTAATGACTTTTTATAAAAACAACCATTTGAATCAGAATTTCATCTTTATTTGATCATTAGTATATTGATTTACTTTACTTATATAACAGCCGAAGGAGGAATGAATGACAAACGAAGGAAGAACGAAGAAAGACTATGGTTTCGGTATGAGAACGATGTATGATGAATAATGAAAAGAGGATTGAAATATGGGGATATGGAACGTTAAATTAAAAATTATGAGTGTTTAAAAACTTAAAGGAGAGTGATTTAATGTAAAAATTTCCCACCCGGGCATATCTCGCCCTCGCCAGCAAATTGACTTTTAGAAAAATAATATTGGAAATTTACTTGAATGGTTGCGTCTCGCATTACGCGTCACGACTTTCTATGTGCCACCTATATCAATCTCGGTCTCAACTGTATTGCCTGGACGATCTTTGACCCGTACCAAAATCCGGCAAGATTTAAAATCAACATTCTCAACCGTTGCGATATAATCCCATTCCCTATTCCCCGAATACATCCTGGCGACTGCCGGGCCTTTCTCGATAAGCTGACCTTTATTATTGAGAATCATCACATTAACCGTTTCAACCCTGAACTTATCCCATGCCGAGATCCAGATTACATTCCCCTGTTGTCCTCTGTAGGTGGTCAGATTGACTTTCTGAACCTTCGGTTTTGTCATATAATCAGACATGGCTGCATGATAGACATCCTTATACTTCGTCTTCTTTTTCTTTTCGCTGTAACACTCAGACTGTTGTGGATCATTCTTCACTGCCTTGCTATACTTAACTGCCTTCACAAACCTTTTCTGGTTCTCCAGCTGGGCAGGGCTCTTTACTACTTTGGAGCAGTCGGGCCGCTTGGCCATAACCGACTTCCCGCTATAATTCCTGAGAACAATATCTCCAACTCTCCCAGAGTACTTTCTGGTAATTACATTCTTAAATGATATGGCCATAAATTGAGTTTTAAAAATCAGCTACAAATATAATAAAAATGACATAACAATAAAAGGGTTTCGAATAATTTTAATTGCATTCAAAATCCTGATCTCTCATTTTACAGTCGATAATTATCGGGAGCTTGACGCGAAGAGAATATTGTAGGGACAGATCGCGACCTGTCCCTACCGACTGAAGATAGAATTGAATGGAATTTCAAATTCCGCTCAGCATTACTGTAAAATTCGTGATTTCGCTTTTTTGCGTCACTCTGTAACTCTATCATTCAGTAGCTGAATGATAAAAATCAACGAATTATTGATATTTATCATTAATGTATTAACAAATCTCAATATACAGATATATATATCTCAATATATCGACTGTTTGAAGATTTTTTCTTTCCCTTATATTTGTTATCTGAAAATAATCCCTTCGCCTAAGGAGAAACTATTAACCAAAAACAACCAGATATGAAGAAGATTACCATCTATTTACTGGCCGCCGGATTGTTCATCGCTGCAGCGGGAACTTTGCTTTCCAGCTGTACAAAGGAAGGGCCGCAAGGTCCTGCCGGAACAAATGGAGCTAACGGGACCAATGGAACCAATGCAGCAGCGACATGCCAGGAATGTCACAATTTTTCTGACACCATTGTGGCAAAGATCTTCCAGTACAATGCATCGAAACATGCAACGGGTAGTACTATTATTGAATCTGGCTCTCTTACCCCTACTTGTTCTCCCTGTCATACAAGCCAGGGTTTTGGACAAACTGTTGCTTCTGGAATGTTCAATGCTACTTCTACTATTACTGATGCAGCACCGATCAACTGCCGCACCTGCCATCAGATCCATAGAACTTACACGAGTGCCGACTGGTCATTAGCAATAACAACCCAGTATCGCTGGCGTTTTGACTCGACACAAAGTCAAAAATTCACCCCTGATAACGGCTCAGCCAATCTTTGCGGAAGGTGTCACCAGGCGCGCCCAGCAAGTCCGGGGTTACCTAATCCCACTTCCACAACCGATTCAATAAACATTACCAGCAGTCGTTGGGGGCCACATCACGGGCCACAATCAAACATTCTTGCCGGAAAAGGGGCCTATAATGATGCAGGTTTTGGAGGTCCAACGCATGCCCCACTTATTTCTTGTATGGGTTGCCATGGCACAGATGCCATAGGAAACTATGTAGGCGGACATACTTTGTGGATGACCAGTGCTACAACCGGTGATAATATTACAATTTGTAAAACTTGTCATCCCAGTGCCACATCTTTCGACATTAGTGGGGACCAAACTACAATCAATGGTCTTTTACAGACCTTAAAAGGAGATTTGGCAGCTTTTAACATGTTGGATACCGTCAATATGGTAATCAAACCAAAGAAATACGCCCAGTCTGACTTGGCAGTGTACTGGAATTTTATGCTCGTTTATGCTGACGGCAGCATGGGCGTTCATAATTTCCCGTATACACGCGATTTGCTTAATAATGGTATTCAGCATTTTACTTCAAAGACTAAATAACTAATCTTCAGATTTATTCAAAGGCTTCAGAAAAAATCTGAAGCCTTTTTTTCAATATCCGGTTCAAATAGATTATATTTACGTTCAATATTATTGTTGTCATTTGTAAAAAAATTCAACATGCAAAAGAAAATCTTTGGAGGTTTGTTTATGTTCCTGATTGGAATCATGATATTCGTCTCATGTGCCAAGGATACTGTTGTTCAGCCTCAGAATAACATAAATCCAAGTATTAAAATCAGCTTTGCGGATACTATTCAACCCATTTTCACTGGTAGTTGTGCTACTTCAAATTGTCACTCCGGTTCAGTTAGTCCTAACTTGTCAGCAGGACAGGCATACAACAGTCTTACTTCGGGTCATTATATTAATATAAGCTCACCATCCCAAAGTATGATATACACAGTGATGGCACCGGGTGGAATAATGTCAAATCATTGCACAGTTGATCAGGCGGATCTGGTTCTTGCATGGATCAAACAAGGTGCTTTGAACAACTAATATGGTTATTCATGTTTATTAAAAATCAGATCATTATGCATAAACCTATACGCAACTTTATGAAAAATTTTCTCATTGGCCTGATATTTTTCTTCACAGGCATAGGTATAGTATTTTCGCAGGATTCTATTCCTGTACAGACAAAAAAGCCCTTGGTCAAGGCTCCTTTTGAAAGTGGTTATTTTATTGATGATCAAACCGTAGCATTACCTCCGGCACATACATTGCAAATGGTCATTCAGCACCGTTTTGGAACGATCCAGAATGGTTGGACTGATCTGGCAGGTATCTGGGGAGCTTCCAATATCCGGTTCGGACTTGATTTCACAATAACCAAAAACGTTCTGGTAGGAGTGGGGACAACCAAGAATAAACGTATTCAGGATCTTCAGGCTAAGTATACTTTTTTCCGCCAGAGACAAGGTGGTTTCCCACTCACACTTGCAATTTACGGGAATATGGGAATCAATTGTCTTAACAAATCTGCATTCGGAAACGACTTTAAAGCCCGTGACCGTTTTTCATATTATTATGAGTTGATGATAGCCAGGAGATTCTGCAAAGTATTTTCCGCCCAGGTCGGAATTGCATGGGTACACTATAATATTGTGGATACGACGGTTACACCGCAGGATTGGCATGTCAACTCAATGTATAATGACAATCTGCAGATCTCAGGTATTGGCCGATTTAAAGTCAGCCCACAGATGTCCATTATTGCAACCTATTCACAATCAGTGCTGACCTATCTTAACAGGAAACCATGGCCGAATGCCGGACTTGGAATTGAAGTTTCAACAGCCACTCATGCATTCCAGGTTTATTTTGCAGCTGCACAAGGTATTGTTCCGCAGGAAGTCGCATTTTATAACGATAATAACCCCTATAACGGTGTGATCTTGATTGGATTCAATATCACCCGGTTGTGGACCTTCTAACTAATCTGAATTGTTTAACCTCAAAAAATTAATCAATGAAAAACACACAGAAAGCAATTACACTACTGGTGACGATGATCATTGCAGTAGTATTTGTCCTGGGAAATTCGGCCAATGCCCAGCAGGCAAAAGCAAAACCATGGCCTGTTCCGGATAAGGACAAGATGATTAAAGCGCCTGTTAAGCTTACTGATGCCTCCGTGATTGCCAATGGTAAAGATCTTTGGGCAAAGAACTGCAAATCATGCCATGGTAGTAAAGGAATGGGTGATGGCCCGAAAGGCGCTTCCTTAAAGACCTTCCCCGGCGATTTTTCAAGTGCTACATTTCAGGGCATGACAGATGGAGAATTGTTCTATAAAACTTCTACAGGACGAGATGAAATGCCATCCTATGGAAAGAAATTACCCGAAGCAAGCGATCGTTGGGCACTTGTAGCATTCATGAGGACATTAAAGAAGTAGACAATTTTTTTCAGAATTGGGTGTTTTTAGGATCCTAAAAACACCCAATTTGTTTTAACAACATTTTTTTACTTCCATCTTACCAGAAGAGTTTAGTATGGTTAAAAGTCATAATCACAGGCCGGCGTGGATCATTTTGGTTATATTGATTTGCGTCGGAATTATTTTTTCTCTGGGTTATTCTGTCAATTCAAAAGCCGGTGGGATCGATACCACGGTGTTAAAAGATAAGACGCCCGTTCAGTCAATTCAGTTTTCCAATCATAAACATGCTGCCGAGAATGAGAATTGCCTTAAATGCCATGGCCAGTCAAAATATTCATATCAGAATACCGAGTCCAAAAAAATTGATACCAAAAAGATGTATTCTGAACTAATTATAGACAGAACTCTTTTTTATGAATCAAACCATAGGGAATTCAAGTGTACTGATTGCCATTCAGAAGATTACAACACATTCCCACATGCCGGAACCCTAAGGATGGAATCAAAACCAAACTGTCTTGATTGCCATGGTGGTGATGAAAAATATGCCAAATTTCATTTCGAGAATATTGAGAAAGAATTCCAGGAAAGTGTTCATTCTGAAAAACATAGTGAAGATTTCACCTGTTGGATGTGCCATAATCCACATACTTATAAGATCAATGCACGTACCAATGAAAATATAAAGCAGACCATAGCTTATGACAATGCTATTTGCTTGAATTGCCATGGGAATCTTACCAATTACCAGTTACTGACTGATAAAACAAATCCGAACTTGCTGCAAAAGCACGACTGGCTCCCTAACCAGAAGTTGCATTTTCGGTCTGTCCGTTGTATTGAATGTCATACAAAGAAAATCAACGATAGTACCCTCGTCGCCCATAAGATCCTTACCAAGGAAAAAGCTGTAAGGCAATGTGATCAATGTCATTCTTCTAATTCTGAATTATTGGCAACACTTTATAAATATAAAATCAGGGAAATCAGGTCAGCAAAAGGATTTTTTGAAGGAGTGATCAGCAATGATTACTATGTAATAGGGGCAAACAGGAATTATTATCTGAATCTAATAAGCCTGGTTCTGTTTTCAATTGTGATCATTGGCATAATCATTCATACCATAGGAAGAATTTTTAAATGAGTAATCCTGTGAAAACCATGACAGAAGAAAGAATTTATTTGTACCCGGTATGGATCCGGCTCTGGCATTTATTAAATGCAATTGTCTGTTTGACATTGATCATCACCGGAATAAGCATGCAATTCTCTAATCCGAAATTCCCGATGATCCGGTTCAATGTGGCAGTATCTATTCATAATATTGCCGGTATCATATTATGTATTAGCTACATACTCTTCTTCATTGGTAACCTTCTTACGAGTAATGGAAAATATTATAAGCCTATCATTTCCGGATTCTTCAACCGGTTGAAAACACAGTTCATTTATTATACAGTGGGTTTATTTAAAGGAAAAATACCTCCTTATCCTGTGACCCTTGAAAGAAAATTTAATCCCTTACAGCAGGTTACCTATATCGGGACAATGTATTTACTTGTGCCTTTGTCATTTATCACTGGACTAGCCATGCTGTATCCCGAAATCATTCCCATTCGGATTTTTTGGTCCAGTGGACTTCATTTTACTGATCTGATTCATATTACAGCTGGTTTCCTGATTTCCGTTTTTATGGTTATTCACATCTATTTCTGCACAATCGGAACTACTCCGCTGAGTAATTTTAAGGGCATGATCGACGGATATCATGAATCGCATTGATTATTGAGCATTATACATTTTATTCTTATTGAGGGAGTTAATTTGTTATAAATACCTTCCGACGAGACAATGATTGAATAAATTTTTTATATTGCGTACAAAATTGCTTATTCTAAAACCCTCTACAAAATGAAAATGCCCAAATCAATCTCCAATTGGATCAGCATTATAGGAGGAATCCTTGCTATTAACAGTTTCATACTCATAATTATTCTATTCCTCGAGTCGCTGTTTACCAGTCATGAAAATCCTTATAACGGGATGTTTACTTATATTATCCTCCCTGTTATTCTGGTTATCGGGTTGATAATGATACCCATTGGCATGTTCATAAGACGTAGAAAAATTCGTAAGGAGGGTGAGCCCAAATGGCCGGTACTTGACATGAACAGCAGCCGTCAACGACATAAGTTATTACTGTTCTCAATCTTTACTTTTCTATTTCTTATCATATCAGCTGTAGGTAGTTATGAGGCTTTTAATTTCACAGAATCTGTTACTTTCTGCGGTAAGCTTTGCCATAAAGTAATGGCGCCTGAATACACAACCTATCTTCATTCGCCGCACGCTCGCGTGGCCTGTGTGGAATGTCATGTAGGAGAGGGGGCTGACTGGTATGTTAAATCAAAATTATCCGGTTTGTACCAGGTTTATTCTGTAATATTTCACAAATATTCGCAACCAATTGGAACTCCAATAAAAAATCTTCGTCCTGCTCGTGAAACCTGTGAACGTTGCCACTGGCCAGAAAAATTTTATTCTCCCAAGCTGGATAATAGAAGAACCTATCTGACTGATAGTCTGAATACTGAATGGAATGTTTCGATGCTGGTAAAAACCAGTCCGAACTATAATACCATGGGGCTTTCCGGTGGTATTCACTGGCATATTAATAAAGATGTACGGATTGAATATGTGGCCTCTACGAAAGACAGAGAATCGATTCCATGGGTAAAATTCATCAACCTTAAAACAGGAGATGTTCAGATCTTTCAGGATACAGAGAACAGGTTAACACAAAAAGCCCTTGATACTCTAGAACATAGAATCATGGATTGTATGGATTGTCATAACCGTCCTTCTCATTCTTATAAGTCAGCCCCTGCTTATGTAGACGAAGGTATGATGAGAGGAGAAATTCCAGCTGAGCTTCCTTTCATTAAAAAAGTCGCCATGAATGTTTTGAAAGGCCCCTTCACCAATAAAGATTCGTCATTCAAGTACATCAGTGATAGTATTAATAATTTCTATAAGACAAAATTTCCAGACATCTATGCTGGAAAGAAGTCCCAGATTGATAAAGCCATCGCTGGAATTGAAAATGAATTTTCACTCAATGTATTTCCGTACATGCGTGCCTCATCAAACAGTTATTTAAACCACATCGGTCATCTTGAATCTGATGGTTGCTTCCGTTGTCATTCAGACCGGCATGTCGCCAAAACAGGAAAAGTGATCTCAAAAGATTGTAATCTATGCCATACTTTTGTGTTACAGGGATCTTCAGATAAACTGCAATACGGGACCTTTGATAAGTCTATGGATTTCATTCATCCCGTGAATGTTAAGAATAATTGGAAAACATATTTCTGTACAGAATGTCATCGTACCCTTTATCCGTGATAATTTAAATGG
The DNA here is from genome assembly GCA_049520195.1 of Bacteroidales bacterium. GTDB lineage: Bacteria > Bacteroidota > Bacteroidia > Bacteroidales > FEN-979 > FEN-979. The sequence goes on along the minus strand of JBEKQA010000006.1, from coordinate 26,493 downwards.
AACATCGATAAAGCACACAAATTCCTGTAATCTTGTGTAGCTTTGTAAGATGAAAACGAATAAAATTCCATTAAAGGCAAGAAAGGCACTTGCAAATGGAAATATAAGGGAAGCCAACGCGATTTTGGGTAATTACTATACTCTGAAGGGGGTTGTTGTTGAAGGAAGAAAACTGGGAAGGATATTAGGCTTTCCTACTGCTAATATTAAAGTAAATGATAAGTCGCCTGTATTTCTTATGAATGGAGTTTATGCCGTCATTGTTAACCATCAACACTCAGAATATAAGGGTATGGTCAATATCGGAATACGCCCGACATTTGAGCAACATGAACTATCTATAGAAGTTAACCTTTTCGATTTTTCTGATGATATCTATGGACATGAATTAACACTGTCCTTCATTGACCGTATAAGGGATGAGATCAAATTTCCTGATGTTGAAGCACTTAAGCAACAACTTAAACTCGATAAACGAAAAATACTTGAATTATTGAGCTGAAGGAACCAGCCGGATCCCGATGCCAAGGACATTGTTAATCTGTAAACGGGGGACAAGAGTTTCAATTTCAATACGTAGCATCCCAATCTTCTCTATCGATATTCCCTTTCTCAGTAGGATGGAGGCAGTACACGAATCTCCTCTGCATTCTCCTAAAAATCCACCGGTGTTATTCTTCAACATGAATTTATAATCCTTAATCCTTTCTTCACCGGAAGGGGTGGTCATGATCATATTAAACCTAAGATTATCGTATTCGTAGTTCTTCGTATGGTTTGCAAAGAAATAAACATCATAGTTTTTATCAACAGAAAGAATAGGGATATTGAAGGTAATTTTATCGAATCGGTTCCATGTTTGGTCCTTGAATCTATGATAACTTATAATTTCATTATTTTTTTTACAACATGAGAATAGAAGTAAAATCAGGAATCCGTAAAGTAAGTACCTTTTATTCATTGTCAGTCTAAATTTTTTATTAAAGTTTTTTAAGGTTACAAATTTATCTAAAGATTGTTAATCAAACGTACAAATTAGAACTCTCCATCAGATTGTGGGAATATCATTGTAAATGTTGTTCCGGCGCCCACAATGGAAGTAAAGCTAATTTCTCCTCCTAAACTTTGAATAATACTTTTTACGATAGCAAGTCCAAGTCCCATTCCACTGGATTTTGTTGTAAAATTAGGTTGGAATATTCTTTCAGATACTTCTGACGAGATTCCTCCTCCGCTGTCTGTTATTTTTATAATGTATTTATTATCTGTTTGTTCAATACTTAGTTTGATGATTCCATCCGCTGTATTTCCTATTGCGTGAATTGCATTATTTATCAGATTAGTAAACACCCTTAAAAGTTGTTTTTTATCACCTGTAATTACATGGGGAATATTAGTATCATATTGAAATTCAAATCTTATTTGTGATGTGTCCTGATATAATACTTTAACATTTTCCAGTATATCATTGAGATCCAATCTTTCAGGTTTAGTTTCGGGCATTTGGGCAAAATCAGAAAAATCAGACGCTATTGCCGATAATGATTCTATTTGTTCTATCATGGTTTGTGTGAATCGGTTAAGCCTTTCTTCCCAACCCGAACCTCGGTCCTTCCATGCTTTCTCCAGATGCTGAACACTAAGCTTCATCGGAGTCAATGGATTTTTTATTTCATGTGCAACCTGTCTTGCCATCTCTCTCCATGCAGTCTCCCTTTCCGACCTGGCCAATAATTCCGCGCTTTTTACAAGCTCATCAATCATTCTGTTGTACTCATTCACTAATTGACCTATTTCATCTTTTCGTTTCCATTCAATTTTTTCATTATACTTCCCATAAGAAAACCGGCTTAAACTTGAAGCTAACGTCCTGAGTGGCCGACTGATATAGTTTGAAACAACAAGTGAAAGGAATATCCCTAAAATGATAAAGAACACATATATATTGATGAACGTTACAAGAAAGGAAGAAATTTCTTTTTTCAAATCATCCTGACGTGCAAAATAAGGTAGATTAATATATGCCAGTAATTGATTCCTTTCATTAAAAAAAGGGATATATGCAGAATTGAAGCCATTCTCACCAATCTTTTCTTTATGATAATAGTATGAAAGATTATACTGATTTAATTGTGAATAGGCTTCCCAGTTCATAAGCTTTGAAGATAATCCTTCTTCAAAAATCTCCGGTCGTGAAGTGGCAATAAGCCTCCCCTGAGGACTATAAAGATTAACATCTACGAAAAAGATATTTGAAAATTCAGTCATCATTTCATCCAATTCACCCTTTTTTAAATCTGAAAAATCAACAGAATTCCCAATCTTATGTTGCAGATCAATCAACAATGAATGAGTATGTTCGCTAAGATTTTCAAGATTCTTGGCTGTATTCAAATTCATAATATAGTAAAAAATCAGTCCTCCTGTGATCAGAAAGGAAATCGCAAGAATCCCCGCCATAGATAACTGCAGGCGATCGCTTAATCTTCGGAAAGAGATATTTATGACATCGGAAAACCGGACAATAAGGAAAAAGACGATGGAGAATAATGAGAAGAAGAAAAACAGATAAGAAAAGGGGGCAATCTTATCCAGAAAAGAGTTCTCTTTTTTACTGATAATGAGTACATTAGTATTATCAATTGGATAATAATAATGATTGTAATTATCCTGTGAATAATAATGAGCCACTTTATTGTTTCTATCTCCAGCATTGTCAAGATCCAAGCTATATTGAATATTTCCTACACGGTGAATGAGTTTACCATTCCGGTAAAATCCATACGAATAGTCTGAAAGATCTGGTATTTCTCCTTCATTTTTATCAATAAGTAGCTCAGGATATCCTATATCTTTGAATATCAGCTTAGAACTGAATTCAATGTAAGTATTTTGTTGACCTTCTGTGTCTTTTTGGGATGTTGCTAGAGGAATTATTGCAAGATAGTTTTTATAGCTGTATCCATAGTCCAGGAAATATAGTGATTTGCTAATTGTAGGCTTGCCAAATTCATTAATGACATTTTGAAAGAAGGTTTTACAATTTATCAGATAATTATGAGGCTGGACTTGCAAGTTTTTTTTCTCTGAACAAACTGTTGCCTGGACAGTATAGTTATTCCAGTATCCGTTGAAATATTTGCTTTTCAGATAATGCTCAATACTATCTTCGGTTTCTTCTGAATTTGTTGGAGAGCCTTGGGAAATGATGTTCCTGATATAGGAATCATTAAGTATCTTCTGTTCAGTGTTAGAATACATCATTTCTGCCAGTGGATCACGCGATATACTCAATTTTAAGGCCAGTAGTTTTCTCTTTTCTTTCTCAACCGATTCATTGAAGTTATTCAAGATCAAGGTCCCGGTTATTGAAAAGAATATAAGATAAATGATAACTTTTGAAAGAGAAATGGCATTTGCTCTTTTCTCTTTATTACTTTGAATAGTCCGGATTCCGATAAGGGTAAAGATGGACTGAACCAATCGGATAGTAATGAATACAAAAGCAAGGAATATCATTGCAATAATCAGGCAACCCAGGATACTTGAAAAATCAAGACTCGAAATATCCTGAAGATTAAAAGGAATCGTCGAGTTGACAACGAGATTGTGAATTACTTGCAGAATTGCAAGAAATCCGGCTAAAATTATAATGGATTGAGATATGGCAATTCCAATCCTTGTAATTCTTTTAAGTTGATCAATTTTCAAAAAGCCAGAATAATGCTTATAAAAAATATAAGAAATAATGAGGATTAAAACACAATTAACCAGGAGATCACCAAGTGAAGGAAGAAAGAAGGATGATGAAAAAAATCCTGGACCAAAAAGTTTTGAATTATATAAGACATTAGGCAAATGGAAATAGAACTGGAATACCCTGATGATAATGACATCGATGCTAAAACAAAGAATGAAAAGAATCCTGGACCGAAAATATCGTTCAATTCTGCAATAGGCCTTATAAAGTGTAACTAGCATCAGTATGAAACCAGTTAAATAAATCAGGAACAGAATTGTTATCTCAAATTGTGTGAGCTCTGTCGTATGAGGAATCTTCAGGCTGAAAAGGAATCTGTCTCCGGAGGTGAAGATAGAATTTCCTGTAGAACTTAAATCAATATCGGTTCCTGCCGGAACTTTGAAGGTTTGTTCAAATTCGTTTTTTAGATATTCATTCTCGAAAATATACTGTTTCTTTATTAGTATTTGGCCAACATATATTTTATTAAAATCCTTTTTACGGATCAATTCGTACCAACCATTTTTTTGTTTCTCAATGTAATCGGTATCAGCATTGGATTTTGTGGATAATTTTTCCGGACCTGAAACAGTATTTGATGACCAGTAAACCAATGAATCATTTTCATAAATAAACAAATCTATTCCGTGTTTTTTTTGCAGTACTTGAAATTCGGATTCCAGGTCTAATAGTTTTTTATCACTCTTCAGAAATGAAATTCCTTCACATTTTCTGAACGCATCCGAAACTAATTTTTCTTTTTTATGAAGAACTTTCGAAACTCTTTCCGTAACAATTTGGGGACGATCCTGTCTTGAAAATATTTCTCTCACAATAATTGCCAGGAATATTAAAAATATTCCCAGGAGGAAGTATCCCAAAATTTTTTCTAATTCATTATGTCTTCTTAAAATCATATTTTTTTTGCAAAACCAGGAAAAAATCAGCCCATTTTTCTCACTTATAAAGAACAATCATAAGAAATTCGACATATCCTCCCATTTAATACTCATCGTTAGCCATAACTCATTATTTTACGTTCTTTTCTTTTTTAAGGATGAAGATCAGGCTTGAATAATTTTGCTCGTTGTGTTTTGCAAAATTATTTGATCGTATCCCATTAATTATTGCCTTGAAATAATTTTTATTTCCTTTTGAATATTTTTCACTTAAGAGAGAAATGTAAAAAGCATCGAGTTTCATTGGAATAGTTTTTACAATTTCCAGACCATGGTTTTCCGCAACAATTTTTATTGATGATTTAGAAAAATGGTAAAGATGCCTTGGAAGGTCATACGCAGCCCAAAACTTTCCATAATGTTGCGCATCCCATGAATCTGAATTGGGAACTGCAATAATTATTGTTCCGTCAGGTTTTAAAATTTCTGTAATCTTCTTAATCCGTTCATGAAGAAGATGCACATGCTCCAGAACATGCCACATTGTTATAATGTCAAATTCGGGATTGACCATCTGTTCGAGAAAAGCTTCATTATAAACATCCAGTTTATAATGTTTTTGTGCAAACGTTCTTGGTTTCTCTCCGGGTTCTATTCCTTTAACGTCAAAACCCATTTTATGGCAGTAGTGAAGAAATTCACCTGTGCCGCATCCAATATCAAGTATTTTTTTATTTAAGGCATATTCTTTTATGAGTGCAAATTTCTTTTTTATTGCTGATTTCCTGATTGTGCGGTATACAAAATTCAACAAATCATTTTTCCCTCCATGAGAAACATAATCGGGTGACTCATAATATCTGTTAATCTCATTTTTATCTGGCCGTGGGTTAACGAATTTTAGTCCACAAACATCACACTGAACAATATTAAAGTTCTCCTTGGTCAGAAAGAAATCATTACTGTCTAAAAATGGTTTAAAATTTTTATTTCCACAAACAGGACAAGAAGAAAGTTTTTCCATACTACATTATTCGTTTCACGTGAAACAATTCTATCTTCCATGATAAACAATCAGTACTGAGATGTCAGCAGGAGAGACTCCGCTTATCCTCGATGCCTGACCAATAGTCTCAGGTTTTATCCTGGAAAGTTTTTCCCTTGCTTCCAATGATAGGGATTTCAATGATTGATAATCAACATCAAATTTGAGAGGAATATCTTCAAACTTTGATAATTTATCTACAATTTCCTGCTCTTTCTCAATGTAATTTTCATATTTAGTCAATATGTCTGCCTGTTCCAGTTCTTCATTTGTAAATGATTCCAAATTACGAAGATCCGAAAATGATTTGCTACTATCTACAAGATCAAAGATATTTAACTGCGGCCTTAATAATAGAGTAGCCATTTTTACTTTCTGTGAAATAACTTGTGTTCCATTACTTTGTAATACAGTATTGATATCATCAGGATTGATGTTTTCTTTTTTAATGAATTCTAAAATCTTATCTACCTTTTCCGCTTTTTCATTCACCTTTTTCATTCGTGATTCAGAAGCGAGCCCAATTTTATAAGATAACTCTGTTAATCTTTGATCAGCATTATCCTGACGCAATAGTAATCGGTATTCAGCCCTCGAGGTGAACATCCGGTAAGGTTCATCAGTCCCTTTCGTAATCAGATCATCAATTAGAACACCTATATATGCCTGAGAACGAGTAAGAATAAAAGGAACTCTATTATTTATTTTTAAATGTGCATTAATGCCAGCCATTATTCCTTGGGCTGCTGCTTCTTCATAACCTGTCGTTCCATTTATCTGCCCTGCAAAAAATAAATTTTCAATTACTTTAGTCTCAAGGGTAAATTTTAATTGATAAGGGGGGAAATAGTCATATTCAATGGCATATCCGGGTCTGAAAAATTTCACATCTTCGAAGCCGGGTACTTTCCGTAAAGCTTCGAATTGAATCTCTTCCGGCAAAGACGATGAAAAGCCATTAACATAATATTCAATTGTATCCCAACCTTCTGGCTCTACAAAAAGCTGATGTCTTTCTTTCGTCGAAAACCGTTCAATTTTATCCTCAATGGAAGGACAATATCTTGGTCCTCTTCCCGAGATTCTTCCCGTAAATAATGGTGATCTGCTAAAACCTGTTCTGAGGATATTGTGTACTTCAAGATTTGTATAAGCTAAAAAACAGCTCTTTTGTTTAACTAACGAGACAGTGTCTGTAAAAGAAAACTTCCCTGGATTTTCATCTCCCTTTTGTTCTTCCATCTTTGAAAAATCAAGGGACCTTCCATCAACACGAACAGGAGTTCCAGTTTTCATTCTTCTCGATTCAAATCCCTTGGAGACTAAATTTTCTGTCAGTCCAAGTGATGAACTTTCTCCGATTCTCCCTCCTCCAAAACTTTTTTCCCCTATATGAATAATACCATTCAGAAAGGTTCCATTTGATAATACCACTGCCTTTGCATAAAACACTTCTCCCAATCTGGTCCTGACACCCACACATTTTTTTTCTTCAACAATAATTTCCTGAACAATATCCTGCCAGAAATTTACATTTGGCGTTTGTTCCAACATTAATCTCCACTTTTCAGAATATTTGAACCGGTCATTTTGTGATCTTGGACTCCACATGGCAGGCCCTTTAGATTTATTCAGCATCCTGAATTGGATCATTGTATGATCACTGACTATTCCGGTATAACCTCCTAGTGCATCTATTTCACGAACAATCTGCCCCTTTGCAATACCCCCAATTGAAGGATTGCATGACATTTGTGCCATGTTCGTCATATTCATAGTAGTTACCAGGACTGTTGACCCAAGATTGGCAGCAGCAGCAGCAGCTTCACAACCAGCATGGCCTGCACCAACAACTATGACGTCATATTTTGGAAATTCATACATGTTCCACGTGAAACATTTAATGTAAATAGAAGTTGCAAAGATACTAATTGCCTATCAAATAAGGACTTTCTAAAGAAACCTGAATAACAAGGGAAAACAGTTTGATAAATTTGTAATCGCTACGGAGATCTTAAAAATGATATATATTACTTGCTAAATATTTATTTGAAAAATAATAAATAATATTAATCAGCTATTTCTGCTCAAGCATATTAAATTTCTCCAGGTAATAATCTTCCTTTTTTGTCATTAGCTCCTTCTCCTTTTTCCCTTTATCATTATACCCGATAAGGTGAAGGACACCGTGAACCATTACCCTACGTAACTCCATTTCGAAATCCTGTTTAAAAATGGAGGCATTTTCTTTTACTCTGTTGATGCTAATAAAAATATCACCCGAAATAATATTTTTATCTTCTTCCTGGTAAGGAAAAGTCAGAATATCTGTAAATGTTTCGTGCTGAAGATAAGTTTTGTTCAACTCAAAAAGGTATTCGTCATTTGTCAAAATAATATTTATATACCATGGCTTTTTCTTCTCTTCCAGTATTACACTATCAAGCCATCTTCTGATGTGTATCTTATCTTTAAGAATAAATGGAATCTCTTCTCTGAAAAATTGAATCGGCCTAGTCACGACCTAAATTTAAGCCAGTGATTTTTGTTTCTTAAAATACTCGTGTACCTGAGTAATTCTGTTAAGTGTAGTTTCCTGATTAATACTTGAAATCAGAAAAATAATTTCAATAATATTCCCCTTGGAATTATAAGAAACCTGATCCGCTAATGAACGGATCAGAAAGATACCTTTACCAACATTTTCGGCTGCTTTATCATCTACTTCAAGAGGGCTCTTTACATTTCTGAAATCGAATCCGTTACCTTGATCTGCAATTCTGAAACAAAGTCCGTTTTGAATGCTTTTAAAGCTAATTTTAACATGCTTTTGCTGATCACTTTTGTTTCCATGCACAATAGCATTTTTAACGGCTTCTGTAATTGCCACAAGAATATTGCCATAATAAGAATTCGTAATATAATATTTATCACAAATCTCATCTATGAATTTTTCCACCTTAGTCAAACTCTCTTTGCTTGAAGAGATCTTCAACTCTTTGTAAATCCTATTCATAAATTATTCAAATTTCAGAAAGTAACTATTAATCTTGTTTTTATAATAATAATTGTAGCTAGGTTGGACAGTCTTTAATAAATCGTTGCCGCCATTTTTTATAATGTTATACTTAAAATTTGAAAAAGGGTTACTTATTTTTGGGTTTTTTGCTTCAGTTGATTGTCTTTTTTCTTCTTCACCTCTTTTTATTTCCGCTTTCTCTGATTCCAGCATACGGGTCAATATTTCCTTTTGGCGGTTTATAGTTTCCTGAAGAATCTTTTTATTTATTAAATCTTTCTGGGTTTGTTCCATTTTTTTCATCATGTCACTCATTGATCCACCGTCTTTTAATCCTTCTTCATTCAACTGATCAGCATATTTACTCATTTCATTTCTGATTTCTTCCTGTTCGGCAACAAGTTTTGCAAGTTTCTCACTCATACCGCTTTGTCCCTGATTACCCGGTTTCTTCTGACCATTTTTCATTGATTCCATTTCCTTTTTCAATTCCTCCATCTCTTTGTTCAATTGTTCCTGCATACCCCTTATAGGCTTCATCGACATTTTTTTCCCTGTTCCACCCGGCTTATTGCAACTGGATGAACCTGATTTTGAACTTGACATCATGTTCGATTCCATCTGTTTCATTACTTCAGATAACATCAAAGCAAGGTTGTTAACAGATGTCATAACTAATTGCTGCTTTACTGCAGCATTTTGAATATTCCTGGTATTCAGGTTTTTTACTGCTTCAGCTATATTGTCGTTTATTGAAGAAACTTCTCTGAAAATATAGGGTTTTATCATTATTTCCCTCTTCCCCAGTGCATAAAGAGAATCTTCAACCGAACCTAAATCTTCTTTCAGATTGTTCTGATCCTGAACCAAAGTCAGGTACTTAGGATCACTCTTATTAATAATCTTGGTCCGATTCATCTGATCTTCCTGGTCAAAGGATATCCTTATGAGATCCTCGAGAATTTGTCTCAACATTGCCAGATCTTCTTCATTTTGAGCCGCCTCCATTCCTTCTTCAGAAGATTGAAGCTTTTTCGCCATGGAACTCATTTTAGCTGAAGCATTCTTCTGCGATTTACTTGCATCCTTTTTGTTATTCTTGTCCAGCGATTCCATAGAGTTGTTCATTTCATCCTCTACATCTTTTTCATCCTTACTCAGGTCAGGCAATTCAGCCGGTTCCTGAAGCTCTTTGTTTTTTTCCTGCAATTTATCTAATTTTTTCTTTGCTGCATCAAATTCGTTATTTAATTCTTTTTGTTTATTTTGAATCTGATCCTTATCGCTTTTCTTATCCAGCGTCGATTCTGCTAATTTATCCTGCTGTTCAGACAACTCTTTAAGCTTATCTATTGATTCATCAATTTTCTTTTCAAATTCAGCTTGCTTTAAAATATCTAAATTCCTGTCCAGCTCTTTTTCAATATCTTTATTGCTCAATTTCAGCTTTTCAAGCATCTGGCTAACCTGATCCTTATCTACCTTGTCAAGCATATTTCTTAGCTCTTCAGCAAGCTTTTTTGTGTCCTCATCCATAACTTCATTAAAGAGTTCTTTCAATTGATTCTGCTTATCAAGAATGGATTGATCCACATTATTGAATTGTTCCTCAAGGTCATTCTTTTGTTCGTACTGCTGCTCTATCTTTTCAAGGTTGTCCTTTATTTGTTTCTGCTTATCAAGAAGATCCTGGATCTCTTTTTTATCCTGCCAGCCCAACGAATTCTTTTCAACTAATTTCTTATTCAGTTCATCGATCTTTTTCTGCAATTCCCTGGCATCTTTAGCTGTATTCTGGATATCGTTTGCAATATTTTGTTCCTGTTTTGAAGTAATCTGTTCAATCTCCTCCTGTGTAGGTGCTTTATATTTCATCACTTCCGATCTTGCACATTTAGGTCCGTGTATTCCGTCATTATCACAAACTTCAAAGTAATAACTCAACTCATCACCAGGATTCTTTGCCAATTCCTTACTATCAAAAGAATAGTAAAATTGCTGTTGATTCAGCGCTTTATTGAATACAAGATTTTCGGTTTTTGTCTCCTTCAGGGAAGTATCGTTTCCGTGGATTAAAGTATAAGTAAATGAGAGTCTTGAGAAGCCATAATCATCCCTGATAACGCTCTGAAAAAACATTCTCGACTGCAAGACTGAATCCTTCTGTTGCTCCACCGTAATCATTGGAAATGCGTCAGGTACAACGGTAATTGTATAAGAAAGAGAGTCATCCTGCCTTATGTACGAATTATCAGCTTTCATTGAGTAATTCGTACTTTTTAAAAATACGGAACTGTATTCAAAGTTATTACCCTCTCCCTTCTTCAGGATTTTTTTCTCATTATCAACATCCATGAGGATATGGTCAACGTCCTTGGTAAAGAATTTCCAGCTAACTTTCGTCCCTTCCGGTACGATCATATCTCCGGTATTCTCAAGGATCTCATTTTTTCTGTTCAGATAAGCCGGATAGGTTAAGCTCGTTTCGAAATTCAATATTGTCGGCTTGGGATATACTTTCAGCTCGAATTCCTCAGTCTTGTATTTTCCAGCTTCCAGGCTAAATTGCTCAGATTTCTGAAGTGTTCTAAAGGTATAGGAAAAGAGAATATTGCTGATTTTGTTCAATTTAAATGAAACTCCGTCATTATTAAGAAACACTTCATCAGGAAGCTTTTCCCCGGTGACTTTTACATTCAGTGTAAAATCTTCCTGCTGGAATGCTTCCAGACTTTTATTCAAGATCAGGATATGGAATGGCATTTCTTCCTTGTATACTTTTGAATGATGCAGAATCCTGTCAGATGGCTTCATGATCATGGATGGGGATATAAGCAAGAGGAGCAATAACACCAGGAAAGGAGGAAGGGTATATTTTAAAAATCTTTTATTTTTCTTCAGATCAATGGCAAGGACGAATGGGATCGGCTTCAGCTGGCTTATCTTCTGGTCAATTCCTGCCTTGAGCAACTCTATGTTCTCCTGGCCTTCTTCTTCAAGCTTTTTTAGCTGAAGCGTATTTAACAGTTTATCCTTTATCTCTCCAAAATGCTTTCCAATAATTGCCGCGGCTTGTTCATGAGAGATCATATCTCCGATCTTCCGGATCTTAAGTAACGGGTTAACAATGAATACCAGAAAGGAAATCCCATTAAGGATAACAAAAAGATAGAACAAGATTGACCTGGAAGTTGTTCCAAAATGCTGGAAAAATTCAAGTACAACAAAGAGAAGATATGAAATTAAAAGAATGGCAAGGAACAACAAGGAACCTCTTATTAGCTGGTTCCTATAATATTTCCTGATAAACTCATCAAGTTTTTTGATCAGTATCTGATAACTGTCCGCCATAATACTTTAATCCACCAAAGAAACGAGAAGCAGTACTATTTTATTTTCAATACAAAGATAGTTCATTCCTTACTAATCACGTTTGTAGCACCGGAAAAATTAAGCTAATTTTGCCAAATTAAACCAATATCTCATCAAAACAATGGAACTCTTTTTCTCTGATAAGAAACCGGTTGGCCGTTCAGATAAGGAAAAAAGACTGAAACAGAAGGCAAAAGTACTCTGGATGACTGGATTATCCGGTTCAGGCAAGACTACAATCGGACTAGCCCTTGAGAAAGAACTCATTAAACGTGGATTTCTCATAATGCTGCTTGATGGAGATCTTGTCAGAACAGGTATAAACAACAACCTGAGATTTTCAGTCGAAGACAGAAAAGAGAACATCAGGAGGATTGCAGAGGTCAGTAAGCTTTTTGTGAATTGCGGCATTGTAACCATCAATTGTTTTATAAGTCCTACTGATGAAATCCGGACGATGGCAAAGAACATTATAGGAGATGACGATTTTCTAGAAGTTTTTGTAAGCGCTCCTCTTGAAATATGTGAAAACCGTGATGTCAAGGGCCTCTATGCTAAAGCCCGTACAGGCGAGATCCCGGAGTTTACCGGAATCAGTTCCCCATTTGATATACCACAAGACGCAGACCTTGTTTTAAAAACCGACCAGATGAATGTGGAAGAAACAATTCAGTGTGCACTGGATTTCATTCTGCCAAAGATCACTTTACAGGATTGAGCTATGAAAGATCAGAAAATCAGAGTACGGTTTGCACCCAGTCCTACTGGACCCCTGCATATCGGCGGCGTAAGGACAGCCTTATATAACTATCTTTTTGCCCGGAAAAACTACGGAAAACTTATCCTCCGTATTGAAGACACAGACCAGAACCGATATGTAAAAGGCGCTGAAGAGTATATCATTGAATCACTTAACTGGTGCGGTATCCGCTTTGATGAAGATTGCATACAAGGCGGACCGTATGGGCCTTACCGGCAATCTGACCGCAAGGATATCTACCGGAAATATGCTGAGCAACTTGTTGAATCGGGACATGCCTATTATGCCTTTGATACCGCTGAAGAGCTCGAGAGAATGCGTGAACAGGGGAAAAGCAAGGATGTTCAATTTTCCCAATATGGTCCGTTTACCCGGAATGGAATGAAGAATTCACTTTCACTTTCAGAGGCCGATGTCAAACAGAGGATTTCATCCGGCGAGCATTATGTCATCCGGATCAAAATACCTGAAAATGAAGAAGTTCATATTAATGATCTAATCCGGGGAGATGTGGTTGTGCAATCTTCAAGTCTCGACGACAAAGTCCTGTTCAAGTCTGACGGATGGCCGACGTATCATCTTGCCAATATAGTTGATGACCATCTGATGGAGATTTCCCATGTGATCCGTGGCGAAGAGTGGCTTCCTTCCGCACCGTTGCATGTTTTGCTTTACCGGTATCTTGGCTGGGAAGAGACAATGCCGAAGTTTGCTCATCTTCCGCTGTTACTGAAACCCGACGGAAACGGGAAACTCAGTAAACGGGATGGCGACAGGTTAGGATTTCCTGTATTTCCTCTGCAATGGCAGGATCCGGTTACCAAGGAAATCTCTTCAGGCTATCGCGAATCCGGGTACCTTCCTGATGCATTCGTTAATATGCTGGCATTCCTGGGTTGGAACCCGGGAACAGAGCAGGAGTTATTCACACTGGATCAGCTTGTTAATGAGTTTTCCCTGGAAAGGGTTGGTAAACATGGCTCAAAGTTTGATCCCGAGAAAGCCCGCTGGTACAACCATCAGTACCTGAAAAACAGACCGGTTGAAGAGCTTATGGGTTTCCTGAAAAAGGAACTTGTAAAAAGAAGTCTGAGTTTTGAAGATTCCTATATTGCGCTGGTTATTAACCTGATAAAGGAAAGGGCCAACCTTATTCCTGACCTTTGGCTGAACTCCTGGTTTTTCTTTATTGCGCCAACTGAGTATGATGACGCGATGGTTAAAAAAGTATGGAATCCGGCCCCTGTTGTTTCTCAGATGATGCGTTCGTTTGCAGATGAGGCTTCCCAAATTGAAATATGGCAACATGATCAGATACAATTATTTATCCAGGATTTCATCTCCCGCAACAACATAAAAATGGGACAATTGATGAACCCCATCCGGCTTCTCATGGTAGGAAATAACCTCGGTCCCGGAATCGTTGATATTGCAACAACCCTGGGGAAAGAAGAGTTCATAGGGAGGATGGTTACTGGGGTTGGTAAACTACCTCGGGAGTAGTATATTACTAATTATCATTGATTTAAGAAGTAACAGAGTAACAGAGTAACAGAGTGAAAAGTAAGAAAATATATTTATGAATTCCTCTGTGGTACTCTGTGTCTTCTCTGTGGTCCTCTGTGTAATGAATTTCTTGTCATAGTTCAGACTAATGCCATTGATAATAAGAATTCCTAATTCCAGATTCCAACTCCTAATTCCAGATTCAAAATAATTCTGTTGGGATTACGATAGCTATCTTTAAAAGATTTCCCGGATAAATTTGTTCATAAGTAATTCTTTTGAGTTGTTGTATAGGTTATTTTTATGTTATACCTTTATCCAATAATCTCTAAAATCTCGTATCATGGCTGTATCTTATAATAATTTGATTACCAGGGAATACTCCGGCAGGGTGGGAGATGTTGTTTTCAAAAATTACCACGGGAAATCCGTAATGGCAAAGCGCCCCGACTGCTCGAAGGTAATCAAGACCGCAAAGCAAGTGGAGCATATGAATGAGTTTGCCAGGGCAGTCAAGTATGGACAGTATGTCATTAAAAACCAGGAATTATCAAAGTATTACAGAAAGAAAAGGCCGGACCTGAGTCCTTATCATGCAGCTATTTCTGATTATAGGTCGCGGCCGGTGATTGAACGTATTGATGTGAGTGGATATCAAGGACTTCCGGGAAATGTTGTTACCGTTTCAGTCTGGGATAAATGGAATATTGAAGGCGTTGATATTGTGATCTTTAACGCTTTAGGCGAAGTCATCGATTGCGGAGCCGCCGTTCCAAGACAATTTTCCGGAAACACCGAATGGGATTATAAGGCAACAGTTGAAAATATAGACTATAAATCAAGCCGGATCCTTGTCCGGGCCAAAGACCGCCCAGGCCATGTAGTTGAGGCTGAGGTCGATATAGGTGAAACATAAAAAGTCCCCAAACCTCCCCTCCCTCTTGGGGGAGGGGTCGGGGGTGGGGTTTACAGCCTTACGCCTAACGCACACCTCAGGTAAATTTCCAATATTATTTCTTTAAAAGCGGAAGTTCCAGCATGGAAAGGGTATGTCTATGCGGGAAATTTTTGTATGATATCAATCTCCTGATTCCAGATTCTAACACCAGATTCCATATTTTTATTGCCTAATGCCTAATGCCTATTGCCTATTTTCCATTGCTTAATTTTTAATTCCATTTTCCCTCGTTCTTCAGTCGCTTTCCCATTACCGAAACTATAGTCTTTGTTCGTTCTTCATTCGACTTTCATTCGTTTGCAGTACATGTAAACAATAGAGACAGAATAAGGATCAGATAATAATGAATCACATCTTCGACGAATTATTCAATAATACCGCTCCGGAGGTGCGGTATTTGAATCGATGAATAAATGCTTTTACCGTTTATAATAATATAAGAATTTGGGAATAGAATCCTGATCCCCCACGGCAGAGTGAGTAAGAAATAAAGTACCAAAAACTTGCATAACATCATAATTTTTATTACTATTGATGCGGTTTTATAGTAAAAGGAAATTTTTCTGTCTCATATGAAATTTCAACACTTTTACATCAGGCCTGTATGAAAAAACTTATCTACATCTTATTGTTTCTGTTTCCGGTTGTTGGTTTTACACAATGGACTGCATTATCAAGCGGAACAACCGGGAATTTATCATCAATTTTCTTTACCGATGCCAATACAGGATATGCTGTTGGGTGCACTCAAAATGAACAATCATTAATTATAAAAACCACCGATGGAGGAACTACATGGAATGAATTATCAAGCGGGATATCAGGTTATGCAGAATTATATTCAATATTTATGAATAATGCCAATACAGGATATATTACGGGCTGGAAAGGTATGAAAGGGAGGATGTTAAAAACCATCAATGGGGGGAGAGTTTGGGATTCATTATCATATGGGACCCATTATGCTTTATACTCAGTATATTTTACAGATGCAAATACAGGATATGCCGTTGGTTCACAGGGTACAATACTTAAAACCAACAATGGCGGTGCACTTTGGATTGACCAATCTCAAACGATTTATTATGATTTAAATTCAGTTTTTTTTATTAATGCAGATACAGGTTATGCTGCGGGGGGTACTCTTGAGATTCAAGGATACGGACCAGTATTTGGCGGCATTCTGAAAACCACTAATGGCGGTAATCAATGGACAGTGATTGCTTCCGGAGAGTATATTTTACAATCAGTTTATTTTACAAACGCAGATACAGGGTATGCTGTGGGCATGTTTTGGCAAAAGGTAAATGCCGGCGTATTTTACGAAGGTACTGTAATACTAAAAACCACTAATGGCGGTGCTAACTGGGGAACACAAATTTCAGGGATTCCGAATCAATCCAGTACATATAATAATGGTTTTATAGATAATCTATATTCGGTTTATTTTACAAATGTAGATACAGGGTACGCTGTCGGTGATTCAGGCAGAATAATAAAAACCACTAATGGCGGTATTAACTGGATAAGACAGACTTCAGGGACTACAAATACTTTAAATTCAGTTTTCTTTGTCGGCAGAAATACTGGTTATATTGCGGGATCGAATGGTACAATACTGAAAACTACAAATGGTGGCTTCCCCTCTAAACCCAACTCAATAAAGATTTATCCGAACCCTTCTTCAGACCGGGTGACCATTGAAACATCAGCAATATCAACCCCAAGCCAACTATCAATAATGAACCTGAACGGGGAAGAGGTTCTGACTATCAATCTGTTAAAACCCAAAACTCAAATAGATATCAGCGCCCTGCCCGGTGGGGTTTATTTCGTTCGGCTTACGAATGACAAGACTGTGGAGGTGGGGAAGTTTGTAAAGCAATGAATACCAGTTCTTCGCTCCGGAGGAGCGATATGTTCGTAGAATGAATTGCAAATTTATCATTAACCGCTCCGTAGGTGCGGTACCTGAATCGATGAAAAAATCAAATGAATTTAATCTACATGCATAATCTATCCATTATAGCCTTAATAGTCGTCTTTTTTAGCATCTTTGGAACACAAGCCCAAAGCAAAATGATAAATGGTCAAAATGATTCAATCAGACTCAATTCGGGAAAACATCAGTCCAGGGGCTATTTCAATGTAACAAGTCTGGAAGTACTGAATTTTGACTTCAACTATTTAAAACCGGTTTCCTTAAGTCCGGTACCTGGCATCTCAACAATAAATGGATACAATTTTTCCCGCAATATTTCTCTGGGATTGGGTATAGGTTTTGATTATATCGGTGTCTGGCTGCCGGTTTATATCGCACCAACAGGTTACGTTGTTGGTGAGAACACTGTATTTTTCTATAAAGAAGAAATGTCGTTTATCCCGGTTTTTATTGATTTCCGGGTTAATCTCTCAGACACACCCGTTACTCCTTATTTGTTTGTTGATGCTGGATATGATATTTCACTGAATCCCAATAAAACAGTATTTGTAGATACTGAAAATTTAGATTGGTACATAGGTGTTTCATCCCAAATTCAGAATTTTTCAGGAGGCTTCTACAGTGCCCTGGGGTTTGGATTGAAATTTAATCTTTATAAAAACATTAAGCTAAATACAGCTGTAAAATTCACTTACCAGGGTCTAAAATATACGGATGATATAAATAATAAATGGGAAGGGAACCCTTATGAATGGTTCTATTCCACTACCACCCAATCTATCTACAATAGTTTATTACTGCTTGGTGCGGAGGTGGGGGTATCATTCTAATTCTACAGTCCGCTTAACCGTCCGCTCCTAAAAAAAACTACCCTGCAAACATCTCATTTACAGGGTAGTTTCACTTTTTAATGTTGTCCGACCAGGGCTCGAACCTGGACTCTACTGATCCAGAGTCAGTCGTGTTGCCAGTTACACCATCGGACAATTGAGCGGCAAAAATAATCAGTTTATTTTAATAAACAGACCGGTTTATTGATTTTTTTCCATCTTCACCCAGGAATCCTTTAAGGTAACGGTCCGGTTAAAGACCATCTTTTCGTCGGAAGTATCCTTATCCACAGTGAAATAGCCGAGTCTTTCGAACTGAAATTTGTCTCCCGGAATTGCAGTTTTTACAGAAGGCTCAATGTAGCCTTTAGCGATTCTTAAAGAATCCGGGTTGAGATAATCTTTGTAATCCTTTCCCTCTTCAGCATCATCAGGATTTTCTTTGATAAAGAGCCGGTCATATAACCTGACTTCAGCTTCAACTGCATGATTTACAGATACCCAGTGCAGAGTTCCTTTGACTTTCCTGTTACTTTGTGGCATCCCGCTGCGTGTTTCCGGGTCGTAGGTGCAGTGAATTTCCAATATTTGACCCGTTTGAGGGTCTTTAACGATACTTTCGCACTTGATGATATAAGCAGACCTTAATCGTACTTCGCCACCGGGAAAGAGTCTGAAAAACTTCTTCGGAGGCTCTTCCATGAAGTCTTCCCTTTCGATGAATATTTCCCTTGAAAATGGAACCAGGCGTTTCCCTTTGGTTTCATCTTCAGGATTATTCACGGCTTCCATCTCTTCCACGCGTCCTTCAGGGAAATTATCTATTACCACTTTAACAGGATTCAAAACAGCCATAATACGGTTTGACCTTTTATTGAGGTCCTCACGAATGCAGAATTCAAGCAGACTTACATCAATCACATTGTCACGTTTCGCGACACCGATCGTATCTGCGAAATTCCGGATAGATTCAGGTGTATAGCCTCGTCTGCGTAAACCGCATATGGTCGGCATCCTGGGATCATCCCAGCCATTTACAAGATTATTCTGTACCAGCTCGAGCAGTTTTCTTTTACTCATGATGGTATAGCTCAGGTTGAGACGGGCAAATTCAATCTGGCGTGGGGCATAAATCCCTATTTCCCGGATCAGCCAGTCATATAAAGGCCGGTGGACTTCAAATTCAAGGGTACAGATCGAATGTGTGATCCTTTCAATAGAATCTGATTGTCCGTGGGCAAAATCATACATCGGATAAATGCACCATTTATCACCGGTCCGGTGATGCGTTGCATGGAGAATACGGTAAAGAACCGGATCCCGCATCTGCATATTCGGAGATGCCATGTCGATCCTGGCTCTCAGCACTTTTGCTCCGTCAGGAAATTCCCCTTCTTTCATACGCTGGAAAAGAGTAAGGTTTTCCTCTATAGTCCGTGAACGGTAAGGACTCTCTTTTCCGGGACGCGTAGGTGTCCCACGGGTCTCACTGATCTCGTCCGAGGTCATATCACAAACATATGCTTTCCCCTTCCTGATAAGTATGACAGCAAATTCATAAAGCTGATCAAAATAATCGGAAGCATAGAAAAGCCTGTCTTCCCAGTCAAATCCAAGCCATCTGACATCTTCCATGATTGAGTCGACATATTCAATATCCTCCTTAACCGGATTGGTATCATCAAACCGAAGATTGGTTTTCCCGTTATATTTTTTCCCAAGTCCGAAATTCAGGCAGATGGATTTGGCATGACCAATGTGCAAATAGCCGTTAGGCTCCGGGGGAAACCGGGTGTGAACTCTTCCTTCATTGACATTGTTCCGCAAATCTTCTTCAATAATTTCTTCAAGGAAATTCAGTGATCTTTCGTTTTTTTCTTCTGGCATTTCTCGTTCTTCTAATAAAATTTATCCATTAAACTCTGGCACCTGCTATCTTAGAGTGCTTGTTAACAGGCAACGTTTCAGACAACAAAAAAATTATTCATACCTCTGCAAACTTACTTAAAATTAAAGAATCTGGATGTCGCTTTCGCTGGAAATTGATAACTTCGCCTTTTCAAAGACCCGCAGATATGGGAAAAATTCTTTTGGAAGGCATGGAGTTTTTTGCTTACCATGGTCACTATGAAGAGGAACAGATCATTGGTACAAAATTCCTTGTAGATGTTGAGATCGATTTTGAAAGTGGAAAGGCAGAACATTCTGATCACCTGAGTGATACTCTTAATTATCAGGAAGTTTACCATCTTGTCAAAAGAGAAATGGAAATTAATTCGCATCTATTGGAAAACGTCGCGCGGCGCATCCATGATTCGATATTGAGTATATTTCCAAAGGCTAAATCAGTACAGGTAAAAATATCAAAGATTAATCCTTCTTTAGGTGGAAAAGTAAAGCAGGTCAGCTTCATTTTGGCAAACTGATTTTTTTTCTATCTTTGCTGCCCTTAACAGGGTATCGTGGCCGAGTGGTCAGGCAGAGGTCTGCAAAACCTCGTACAGCGGTTCGACTCCGCTCGATACCTCTGACCCGTTCTGTTTAATAGGACGGGTTTTTTTATTATAATTAATTACTAAGATTTCTCCTGTGACCACAAACTTTGAAAAATTCTCTATTTTTGTTTAATAATGTTTTGCTGTATGAAGAAGCGTACAACTTTATATTTTTTCATCTTTTTGTTTTTAGTTTCTCTTCTATACGGATATATTGAAATATTCTTCAAATACCCAAGCTATCACCATTTATGGCGACAATCGGATTGTCTTTCAATTACAATGAACTATTATAAAGAAAATCTGAATTTTTTCACTCCGGAAATTCATTGGGTTGGTGACAAAAACGGAAGGACAATCAGCGAATTCCCAATAATTTATTATTCTGTAGCTCAATTATGGAAGATTTTTGGACAGAAAGAATTCATTTTCAGGCTGATAAACATTCTGATCGTGTTTTCAGGGCTATATTGTCTTTTCCGTTTTACCCGTGAATTTCTTTCGGATACTTTTTGGGCGATCTTTATTCCTCTATTTCTATTCAGTTCTCCTATTTTAGCCTATTATACGAATAATTTTCTGGCGGATGCTCCTGCGCTTGGGTTGTCAATGGTTGGCGGCTACTTTTTCTGGAAAGCTTTCTCAGGCTCAAAAAAGAGGTGGTTTTATCTTTCAATGGTGATGTTTCTATTGGCCGGGCTTATTAAAATTTCTTCATTGTTATTGTTTGTTTCCCTGTTTATTCTTCATCTCTATCTGATCCTCATTTACAAAAAAGAAAAAACATGGATAACCAAAGTCTGGCGGATCGTACCTTATCTTATTGTCATTGTTTTTATTTACGCATGGTACAGTTATGCAGCATATTATGATAAGCACAACCTTTCCGGTATCTTTTTACAAGGATTATTGCCAATCTGGAATATAGACCATGCTACAGTCACAAAATTGTGGACCACTTATCACAAGGAAACGATCCCGGCTTATTTTCCATTGGCAGGTTTTTATTTTGATCTCCTGATTTTTATATGTCTGTTCTTATTCAACAAGGTAATTAACCGTTTCTTTCTCTTTCTTAACTTATTGGTATTCCTTGGATGCATCAGTTTACTGATCTTATTGTACCAGGCGTTGACCATTCATGATTATTATTCAATAAATTCATTGATCTTCATTCCTTTGCCATTACTAGCGATGTTAGATCTGATACATAGAAAATATCCCAGATTGCTAAAGAATGTTGTCCTTAAGTCGGTTGCTGTGATCGGATTGATTTTCCTTCTTTATACGGGAGCGATTACAAACCGGATGAAATATAACACCCGTGACTGGCTGGTGAAAACGAATTTTATCATTGACTCACATGAAATGACTGAAATGCAGAAGTTTAATGATTGGTTTGATTCCCGCTATATGGCATTGCATAAAATAACACCTTATCTGAGAAATCTGAATATTCAGAGAACAGACAGAGTTTTCAGTATTCCGGACAACAGTATTAATATAACTTTGTATATGATGGATCAAAAAGGGCTTGATGATTTTTTCTATTCTGAGATTCCATATTCAAAAAGAATACCCATGGTGAAAGAACTTGGATGTAAATATTTGATTATCAATAATACTTATATCTGTAAAGATCCGGACCTTGCTCCTTATCTGACTCATCAGATCGGAACATTTCAGAACGTTAATATTTATAAGTTGGATACAATAATAAAACCAAGATCATGAAATATGTTGGAGCTCATGTTAGCGCCTCAGGTGGAGTTGAGAATGCACCCATTAAGGCAAATGCAATAGGCGCTAAGGCGTTTGCACTTTTTACCAAGAACCAAAGACAGTGGGTTTCAAGCCCCCTGACAGAGTATAATATCACTCAGTTTAAAGCAAATTGTTCAAAATACGGTTATCAGCCGGAATATATTCTTCCTCATGATAGCTATCTGATAAATCTGGGAAATCCTGAAAAGGAGATGCTGGAAAAGTCACAGAAAGCATTTCTTGACGAAATGAAACGCTGTGAATTGCTCGGGTTGAAACTGCTTAATTTTCACCCTGGTGCGCATTTGAATTTGCATTCCGTTGAGGATTGCCTCAAGCTTATTGCAGAATCCATAAATATTACGCTTTTTAAGACCAAAGGTGTCACTGCAGTCATTGAAAATACTGCTGGACAGGGTAGTGCAGTAGGATTCAGATTCGAGCATATACGCATGATTATTGATAATATTCAGGACAAGAGTCGTGTGGGGGTCTGCCTCGATACCTGTCATACACTCACCGCCGGGTACGATATTAAGACAAAAGAAGGTTATGATTTGACTTTTAAAGAGTTCGACAAAGTAATCGGGTTATCATACCTAAAAGGCGTTCATCTGAACGATTCAAAAAAAGATTTGGGAACACATGTTGACCGTCACGAGAACCTTAAAAAAGGAGTAATGGGAGAAGGAACTTTTTTCAGGATCATGAATGATCCGAGGCTTGATAATATGCCTCTGATCCTGGAAACCCCGGATGAAACAGCATGGAAAGATGAAATATCCTGGTTATACGGTCTTGTATCTGTGTAAGAAGAACTTCTTCGACTAAAAATTATTCCTTTGTTGAATAAAATAAGTATTCAGAGAGAAAAACAAGCAGAAGTGTAAACAGACTGCTTAATAAAACGCGAAGAAGGGTTTGAAAAAATTCCTTAAAGCGGAAAACTTCAAGATAGAAGAGTGTAGAGTGATGAACAAGAACCAGGATGATTGAATAGTAGGCAAACCATTTTATTCCCTGATTTTTCAGCGAAGGCGAATGACCTTTCATAAATTCCGTTCCTGTCGATATGCTTGATATCACCAATGGCCTTACAAAGGCCACCAGTACGCATGCAGAAGCATTCAGGCCAAAGGTATTCGTAAACGCATCAATAGAAATTCCCAGAAGGAATGCTGAAAGCAGAAGTAACCAATGTGGTGTCTCAAAGGGAAGAAGTAAGATGAAATAAATGTAAAAATAGGGACTGATATAGCCACTCAGTTGAATATTGTTCAGTATCAAGACCTGAAAGAGGATCAGGAATATAAAACGTCCGATATTTTTCAGAAATACTATTGTCATTAATAAATTCTCTTAAGTTTATCGGTCACTGCTTTTAAATGATTTTCGAAGCTCTTCTTTCTCGGGTCGCATAATATCTATGATAACCTCAACAAAACTCAGGCTATTGAAATCCGTAGCAAATTTTATTCTGGCATAATTAAAATTCTCTTCTTGTGCGATCGTAAAATGATCAATTGTTCCTATTAGCAGCCCTTCCGGAAAAATATCAGAATTCCCGCTTGTAATGATTGTGTCTCCACGATAAATTATCACATGTTTTGGGATTTCCTTCACCTCTCCTATTTGATAATTTCCGCATCCCCATTCGATATTGACAAGCTGGTTATTTTTTTTGAATTTTCCGGATATTTTGCTGTCCTTATTTAATAATGACATCACCCAGCAGAAATGATCTGAAACACTAACAACCTGGCCTACAATGCGATTACCCATAATAACCCCCATATGATTTTCGATGCCCTGCAGGCGTCCCTTATTAAGCATTAAGAAATTATTCCTTTGTTATAAAATGATTCCGTATCTGCTTTGTAAAATGCTTCTGAACGGTTAGAATGAAGCTTGGCATTATCTTCAGCAAGGATCCTGTTGACCCTGTGGAGAGAAAAATAATCTGAAACATTACTTGACAGATTCAGAATTGAACCTGCAATCCCATTTGATGCATAATTCAGAGCGCTGTTCTGGTAATCATTATAATTAAATAATAATACCAGTGACAGAATCTCCAAAGCCAGGAAAAGGAAATAAATGTACCTTTTCTGGAGGAAATATAACAAGTAATGCATAACTTCCTTTACTTGATGAGGAAGGTGAATTTGTCAAAATTCTTTAACGCAATTCCTGTACCTCTAGCAACAGCTCTAAGGGGATCTTCTGCAACGTGTACTTTGAGTTTCGTTCTGAGATGTATTCTCTTATCCAGCCCTCTCAATAATGAACCACCACCAGCCAGATAAATCCCGGTCTCAAATATATCAGCGGCCAACTCCGGGGGTGTCATTTCAAGTGCATTTAAAACAGCTGCTTCAATCTTTGAGATGGATTTATCAAGCGCATGTGCAATTTCAGCATGATTCACAATTACTTCTTTAGGAATACCCGTAAGCATATCCCGCCCATGAACAGCATACTCTGGTGGAGGATTATCGATATCTGCCATAGCTGCACCTACTTCTATTTTTACTCGTTCTGCAGAACGTTCTCCAATATTGATATTATGTTGTTTACGCATGTATTCTTCAATATCAGAATTAAATTCATCACCAGCAATACGGATGGATTTATTATTTACTATTCCACCTAATGCAATAACTGCAATTTCACTGGTACCACCTCCGATATCTATAACCATATTGCCAATAGGCTCTAACACATCAATTCCAATTCCAATTGCTGCTGCCATGGGTTCATGGATAAGTCTTACCTCTTTCGCTCCCGCTTGTTCTGCTGAATCTTTCACAGCGCGCTCTTCAACTTCAGTAATTCCAGATGGTATACAAATTACCATTTTTAAAGCAGGGGGGAACCAGGATTTTCGTATTTCGATCATCTTGATCATTTCTCTAATCATGTGTTCTGCCGCATGAAAATCCGCGATCACACCACCCCGAAGCGGTCTGATGGTCTTTATATTTTCGTGTGTTTTGCCATGCATCATCTGAGCCTTCTTGCCAACTGCGATAATTTTTCCGGAACTACGTTCGATGGCTACTATAGAAGGTTCATCGACTACGACCTTATCATTATAAATGATGATGGTATTTGCGGTACCAAGGTCAATAGCAATTTCTTTTGTAAACAACCCCATTTCGAATAAATTTTAATGTTTAAAGTGTCTGATTCCTGTGAAAACCATTGATATTTCATGTGCATCACAAAAACTGATTGAATCAGCATCCCTTATGGACCCTCCTGGCTGCACAACTGCAGTTATTCCTGCATTACATGCAATCTCAACTGAATCAGCAAACGGGAAATATGCATCAGACGCCATTACAGCATTTTTAAGATCAAAACCAAAATCATGCGCTTTCTGAATTGCTTGCTTTAATGCATCAACCCTCGACGTCTGCCCGGTTCCTGAACCGATTAGTTGTTTCCCTTTCACAAGTACAATAGTGTTAGACTTCTGATGCTTTACGATTTTATTGGCAAATACCAGATCAGAAATTTCGGCATCAGTAGGGATCTTTTTTGTAACATTATGAAAGTCACTTTCATTCTCAGTTTTCAGATCCTTCTCTTGTTCAAGAGCCCCATTTAAAATCGATTTAAACTGAAACTCAGAAAAATCAACGGATTTCTTTTGCAAAAGTATTCTATTTTTCTTTGACTTCAGTATTTCCTTCGCTTTTTCATCATATTCCGATGCAATCAGGATTTCAAAAAAGAGCTTATTCAATTCTTCTGCAACGCCTGCATCAATTGCCCTGTTTACGATTATCACTCCTCCATAAGCTGAGATGGGATCACAGGCAAGAGCATCATTCCATGCATCTTTTAGATTGGTTCTGCTGGCGACCCCGCATGCGTTGGTGTGTTTGATAACAGCAAAAGTCGGTTCAGAGAATTCTTTGATCAAAGCAATCGCTGCGTCAATATCGACGATATTGTTGTATGAAATAGCTTTCCCATGATGCTGGGAAAATACATCATCCAGGTCACCATAAAAGAGCGCCTGCTGGTGTGGGTTTTCTCCATATCTCAATGGAAATGAATGTAAAATGCTTTTTTTAAATGCAGGTATTTTTTGCTCTTTATTGAAATATTCGAAGATCTTTGTATCATAATGGGAAGAAATATTGAATGCCT
>JBEKQA010000005.1:0-44127 GCA_049520195.1 Bacteroidales bacterium | reverse complement strand
TGCCAGCAAATTTGGAATGGACAGCATCTCGACGCCTTCACAACAATTGTCTGCAGGCGTCAAATTCTTGAAGTGGCTTAATAGCCAGCTTGTAGCAGAGATCCCAAATCCCAGAGAACGTATTAACTTTATCCTTGCAGCATATAATGTCGGGTTAGGCAAGGTGCTATCCGCCCGTGAACGAGCAAAGAAATATGGGAAAAACCCAAATAAATGGAATGGTAATTTGGGTTATTATTTAACTCGTAGGTCCTTCAACGACCCTAAGCTTTCTAAGGACTCAATCAATGACTTTTTAATATATGGTGGGGCAGGTCGTTTTGTATCCGAAATTCTTGAACGGTATCAGCATTACCGGAACAATATTCCGGAATAAGACTTCAGTTTCTCATAAATTTTACTTATCCAATTCTATTTGCAATCCCAGAACTTCCCTTTAAATTACAATTTCTTTCACTGCTTTACCATCCATTTCATTCAAATATATTTCACAGATCTCCTTGATTGATTGCTCCACGGGGATAAAATCAAACCGAAGGGTCTTTTTTAGTTTTTCATTCGTATAGAAATACTTCTGCCTTGTTATTAATGCCATTTCTTTCGTATACAAAGGAGTAGAACGTGTGAAGAAAGTTCTTACAACTTCAATTCTCCATACAATGCTTGTAATAAAATGCGGAACTTTAACAACAGGTGGTTCTTTCCCCAGGTACTTCGCCATAGTCCCAAAAAGCTGCCGATAAGAGATATTTTCAGCTGAAAGTATGTACCTTTCATTGAAAATATTCTGATCCATTAACTGAATCATTGACTTTGCTATATCTCGCACATCTACGTAACCGGTGATGCCGTCCGTATAATATTTCAGACCTTCCCAGACCAGACGAAACAATCCAGAATTAGCATTCCATAAACCCGGACCAAGAATGAATGAAGGATTAACAATTGTATATTGTATTCTTACTTGAAGTAACAAAGTAATCTTCTTCGCTCGTCAGATTACCATTTAATCCACATCCTATTGATGCAATTGAACTTACGTAACAGAACTTCCTCACTCCTTTTTTCAGCGAAAGATTCACCAGGTTTGCCGTACCATCTATATTGACTTTCAACATAGTTTTATGATCCTTTGGATAATAAGAAACCACTGCGCCAACATGGTAAACCTCCGTAACCCCATCCAATGCATCCTCAATTGCACCGAAGTCTAGTAAGTCAGCATCAAACCAATTTATCCTTCTAAGGAGCAAATCAGGATCCTCTGAGTAATAAGAAAATATTTTCCGAACTTTTTCAGTATCACTGCTTTTACGTTTAATCGCCCTTACTTCTTTTCCCTCTTTCGCAAGCTCAAACAAAACATGAGAGCCAAGTAGTCCTGTACCTCCTGTAACTAAAATCATCATTTTGAATTTAAAGATGCAAATATAAGAAAATCGTCGGGTGCAGGATTTGTAATGATTACTGGCAACAGTGGTCAATAAGTTCATTGGCCTGCAAATAACCAAGTTGTTTAACTTTCCTGAAATCACTACAGGCCGATTCTGTATTCTGCATTCTCATAAAGAGGATCCCCCGGTTATAATAAGCCTGGGCAAACTTAGGGTCAATTTGTATGGCTTG
This sequence comes from Bacteroidales bacterium, assembly GCA_049520195.1. Classification (GTDB taxonomy): domain Bacteria; phylum Bacteroidota; class Bacteroidia; order Bacteroidales; family FEN-979; genus FEN-979. Next base: position 42,501 of record JBEKQA010000005.1, on the reverse strand, counting down.
ATTGTAATCTAGAAGTGCAAGTGAATCATTACCAAGAATATCCATATACAATATACCACGTGCATCATAGCAACTAGCAAATTTTGGATTCAGTTCGATCGCACTTGAATAATCCTTTAAGGCTTCCTCAAAGTGCCGACCATTATAAAAAACTATTCCCCTGTTGTAAAAACAAGTGGAATAAACAGGATTTAATCTAATCGCTTCATCATAATCTGCCAAAGCTCCCTCAAAATCATTATTCAAATATTTTGCCATACCCCTGCTATTATATGCAAATGATGCATCAGGTGAAACTGAAATTGCATGGTCGAAGAGAGTAAGTGTTGTTCTCCACACCTTCGAACGATTATATGAATATACCGAAAAAACAATTAATATTATTATGGTTAAAGGTATCATCCATTTCTTCATAATGGGAAACCTTACTAGAATACCCTTAATAATGATAACCAGTAAAATAAAAATCCCTATTAATGGAATATATCCATAACGATTGGCCATAAATCCATCTTCAAGAATTACAGATTGAGTTGGTAGAATTAAAAGAAGAAAAAACAAAAAATAAGTGATCATCTGTTTTTGAAGATCTTTTGATTTATAAAAAATGATCAAAAGGACTGGAATAATAATGAATATAATTGGAGAAAAGTAGTAAAGGAAGGGAAGAAAGCCATTGGTTCTCAAAGGATAAGCATAGATTTCTGAAAGATTGACAGGTATGACTGCTTTTATCAGATATCCATCCAGCGAATAAAAGAACATAAATATTCTGTCTATACTGGAATAAGAGGCAACTGATTGTGAATAACCAATATCTGTTCTGAAGAAAAGAGTAATAAGCCCGATCAGCAGTCCGAAAAGAAAATAAGGTGCTTTTTCAACAACTGTCCTTATTGACAATTTTCGTTGTTGCAAATAATCAAGAAAAAAAAGAAAAATGGGTAGGAGCACGCCTGACGATTTTGATAGGATCGAAAATAAATAGGTTAGTATAGAAAGGGTTAGATACCAGTAATTAAATTTTTTTAAATAGAAAAGAAAAAAAATGATAGACAGAAGAATGAATGTCCCCGCAAGTAAGTTACTTCGTGCTGAAATCCAAGCAATTGAATCAACATTCATGGGATGGACGGCAAATAATAATGAAACAAAGAGGGCAAGAACCCTGTTATTGAGCAACTGTAACGCTAGAATGAAAGTAAAAATAATATTTAAAAGGTTCAATAATAAATTTGTAAACCTAAACCAATATGGATCCATTCCTCCGATTTTGTAATCCAGGGCATAACTAAGAAAAGTCAGGGGAGTAAACATGTACACTTTCTCAGAATGGAAAAACTGAGAAAGTGTAGTCAGAGTAAGATTCCTGATAAGGGGATTATTGACGACATTTTCAGTATCATCATAAGATAAAAAGTCCCCTTTTAATGATGATCGGTAAATTATACAAGTCAGCAATAGGATAATTATGATGCCAACGAAGATGATTTTTTGACTATCAATCAGTAACGGTTTCATTTTTTGGATAGAAAAATCAAAAGTACGGTCTTAAACTCTAAAGATAAAGTAAATTTATTTGGTTAAGCAAAATTTCAATTCTTCAACCTTTAAATACGAAAGAATAATTAAATGTTATATTTGTAAAATTAGATTATATCAAAAAAATAAACAGAACTTTTAAAACCAAACGTCTATGAAATGGAAATTGATTTTCTTATTGTCTCTTTTTGGGTTGGCAATGGCATTTGCCACGGTATTCTGGCTTCGGATAAAAATTGAATCAGTATTTTGGCTGGTTATTTTTATAATCTGCGCTTATCTCATTGCAAAAAATTGCAGTAAATGGTACTTTCTGCACGGTTTTCTGGTCAGTATCATCAATTGCATTTGGATCACTGCCGTCCATATTTTCTTTTTCCACATCTATATGGGCAACCATGTAATTATGGCCCAAAAGATGGCGGACATGCCTTATTCAAGTCATCCATTAAGGTTGATAGCAATTACAGGTATAATCATTGGCATTGTTTCAGGTCTGATACTTGGATTATTTGCATTTATTGCTTCGAAGTTGATAAAAGAAAAAAAAGCCTGATAACTTATTGGTTGATGAGTGATCAGACTTTAAGAAAATGGCATGAAAATAAATATCATTGGCGCAGGGGTAGCAGGATTGTCAGCCGGTTGCTATTTGCAGATGAATGGGTTTGAAACGGAGATCTTTGAAAAACATTCCCGACCTGGAGGATTATGTACCAGTTGGAAAAGAGGTGAATATTATTTCGATGGTTGTATCCACTGGTTACTGGGCTCAAACTCCAGCAATCCATTTTTTCTCCTCTGGTCAGAACTAATAGACATGTCCACTATAGAATTCATAAATCATGAGATAAGTATGGACATTGAAGTCAAGGACACTTATAATAATAAAGGGAACAGCATTTTCCATCTTTATACCAACCTCGACAGATTACATTCCTACCTCATTGATCTTGCTCCTGAAGATAGCCAAGTTATTGAAAAACTGATCTCTTCGATGAGAAAGATACAGAAATATGAAATCCCTCCAATGATCCAATCAGTCCCACAGTTCCTTCCATTTCGGCGTAAGATCACATTCATAAAATATATCCCCTTATTTATCTTTTTGATGAAGTGGAGAAAACGAACAAATTTCAGTTTTGCCCGGAAATTTAAGAATCCTTTCCTGAAGGAAGCTTTTCAACTCCTTTTTGATGGCGATGATTTACCATTGCTTATAATTACTGTTCCTTTAGCTTTCAATGATAAAATGGGAGTCGGGTACCCGGTAGGTGGATCCTTTAACTTTGCACAAAAGATTGAACAGAAATATCTTAACCTGGGCGGGAAGATTCATTACAACTCTTGCGTTGATGAAATTCTAACCGAAAAGCAGCACGCAACAGGAATTTCATTGACTGATGGCACAAGAGTTCTTTCCGATATTACAATCTCAGCAGCCGATTGGAATTACACTATCTTCACGGCCTTGAAAGGAAAATTTACAAGCAAAAAACAAATAATCCTGAAGGAACAAAGAAGTATTGAAATTTTTTATTCGGTATTTCTTCTTTCCCTTGGCGTTTCCCGCTCTTTTAAAGAATTCCCGCAGATGCATAGGTTCCCATTGGAGAAAGAACTTACTTCACCTGACGGCACGAAGTATTCCAGAATGGAATTGCATTGTTATAACTATGATCCCACTCTGGCACCTGAAGGAAAGTGTGTTTTAACAGTAAAATTTTATTCTAAGAGAGGAGACTATTGGATAGATCTAAGAAGATCTGATTTAAAAGAATATACTAGACAGAAACTAGCCTTTTCAGAAGAGATCATTGATATCCTGGAAAAAAAATTCGGGGGTTTCCGTGATTTTATTGAAGAAATGGATGTTGCAACACCGGCCACATATCAGCGCTATACAAATAATTGGAAGGGAAGTACACAAGGCTGGTTGCCCAGGAAGAACCTAATTGCCCCTTCACCCGTGAATGAAACAATTCCGGGACTTCGGAACTTTTATCTGGTTGGACATTGGACTCAGCCCGGAGGAGGATTGCCGGTAGCTATTAAATCGGCCAGAACTGTAGCTCAGATTATTTGTCATAAATTTTCTAAACCATTTGTCGTCAGCAAATAATTTATGATATCGTAAAATCAAATCTGATTTTCTCCGTTTCTATCATTAAACAAGTTTAACTTAAAAATAAAGGTAATGAAAAAGCTTCTCTTCTCAGGAGTGTTCGCATTTCTGATGATTATCAACCTTTTAGCTCAAAACCCTGATAGAAAACCAATGTCTTCTGCTGACAGGGCTACAAACACAGTCAGTGAACTATCACACATGGTTACTTTTACCGATAAGCAACGATCAGATATCATCACAATCTATACGAAGTTCTTTGATGATGCACATGCTCAGCAGGCATTTCGTGATCCCTCAAAGATGGAACCATTGGAAAAAGACAGGGATGCCCAGGTTGAAAAACTGCTCAAGAACCCCAAACTTTATAAACAATATCAGGAGGCTGTCAAGGAGTTAAAAGAAAAAAATCATCAACATCAGCATCAGAAATAATACCCTTGAGAGCTATTCTGCCTGCAAAATACCTGTATAGTGAAAGAGAAAATTTATAACATTGACCTTCTTTATGCAGGAGCTCCGGCATCATTCGTGATCAGGAGAATAGAAGAAATTGAACGGGAACAGGGTGTTTTTATTGACGATCCTCACAGGCATAATTTCTATTCTGTTATCTGGTCATTCACGGCCACAGGAAAGCATATTATAGATTTTCGTGAGTATCCCATTGAACCCAGCTCAATATTCTTTGTTAGTCCATGGCAGGTACACCAGATTATAACAGACCCGGGGGGTACCGGCATGCTGATTCTATTTACTCCCGAGTTTCTTCAAAAGAACAGTATCCGCGAAGATTTTATCTCCAACCTGCGGCTTTTCCGCGATAGCGATGAAACACCTCCACTACCCATTAGTGAAGGTGTTTCAAATTACCTAATGACCTTCTCTAATGCCATGAATCAAGCATTTGAGTCATCCGATGAGTTAAAATTCGAAACAATCGGCGCTTATCTTAAATTATTCCTGATCGAATGCAACGGACTTTGCACACTGACACCAGATACGAATACTCAGAATGTAGAAGTTGGCAGATCATTGGTTCAAAAATTCAAAGAGCTAGTTGAACAGCATTTTACGGAATGGCACCAGGTGCAGGATTATGCAAAGGAATTGAACGTTTCACCAGGATATCTAAACGAAGTTATCAGTGAAGGTATTCATAAGCCGGCTAAGGAGTATATCCTTAACCGGCTGATCCTTGAAACCAAAAGATTATCAGTTTTTACTACAAAAAGCATTAAAGAGATCGGATACGACCTTGGGTTTGAAGATCCTTCACATTTCAGTAAGTTCTTTAAAACATCCACAGGTAACTCAATATTCGAGTTCAGGTCTGCTCATCACTTATAATCTATCCTCAATTTTTACCATTCTTACCCGTGTTTTACCATTTTCCCTGACTTCAGGCTGATATACCTTTGTCGCCATAAACTTAAAAAGAAAAACAATGAACCAGACAGAAAAAACAAAGTGGGTTATAGACCCGGCTCATAGTGAGATCAATTTTAAAGTCAAACACCTCGTTATTTCCAGCGTTACAGGAGGATTTGACAAGTTCGATGCCACCGTATTCACAAATGGAGAGGATTTCAATGATGCACAAATCGAGTTTAAGGCTGATGTTAATAGCATTAACACAAACCAGCCCGATCGCGACAACCATCTCAAATCACCCGATTTCTTTGATGCAGCCAACTATCCCGAACTTACATTTGTCTCAAAAAATCTCCGGAAAAAAGGTGAATCTGATTTCGTCCTTACAGGCGACCTGACAATCCGTGGTATCACAAAAACCGTGGAACTGGACGGAGAATTTGGTGGAATCATAAAAGATCCATATGGAAATATTAAGGCTGGATTTGAGCTGATGGGGAAAATAAATCGTAAAGAATTCGGATTACATTGGAACGCTGTTACTGAAGCCGGTGGCATGGTCGTGTCCGATGAAATAAAACTTTTAATGAATGTCGAACTGGCGAAAAACTGATTTCGCCAGTTCTTTAAATAAAATTACAATGCAAACAATTATTCATAAAGCCGGTACCCGCGGACATGCTGATTATGGCTGGCTTAAAACAAACTATACTTTCAGCTTCGCTAATTATTTTGACCCCGCCAGGGTACGCTTTGGCTTATTAAGGGTATTAAATGATGATTTTATTGAAGCTGGATCAGGCTTCGACAGACATCCACATGATAACATGGAAATTGTTACAATTCCAATGGAAGGGAAATTGGAACACAAGGATAGTATGGGTAATACAATGCAAATCCTGACTGGGGATGTCCAGATCATGTCGGCCGGAACCGGTATTTTTCACTCAGAATATAATCCCGATCCTGACCATCCACTGAGACTTCTGCAGATCTGGGTCTATCCGAAACTTAAAAACATCACACCAAGGTACGACCAGAAAACTTATGATCTTTCTGCCCGGAAAAATAAATGGCAAAGGGTAGTTTCACCTAATGAAAATGAAGCGGTCTGGATTAATCAGGATGCATGGTTCTCACTGATAAGTCTTGAAAAAGACCACAAAGTGGATTATATTTTTCAGAAACCGGGAAGTGGAGCCTATGTCTTTATAATGGAAGGATCGGTTGATGTTTCCGGAATACAACTTGACCGTCGCGACGGGGGAGGCTTCAGTGATACTACCTCCTTGACTTTGAAAGCACTCGAAAATTCCGAGATCCTCCTGATGGAGATCCCAATGAAACCATAAGACCTGGGTGAATTTCCAAATTTTGCTATTTTTGCATAAAAGATAGCGATAATGAATTTCATTGAGGAACTTCGCTGGCGCGGAATGATTCACGACGTAATGCCAGGAACTGAGGAGCAGTTGTTGAAAGAAATGACGACGGCTTACATCGGATACGACCCTACTTCTGATTCTCTTCACATAGGAAATCTGGCTTCAATCATGATGCTAGTGCATTTCCAGCGATCCGGTCATAAACCTATTATATTGGTTGGTGGGGCAACAGGCATGGTTGGCGACCCCTCAGGAAAATCTGAAGAACGTAATCTCCTCGACGAATCTATACTTAGGCATAATCAGGAATGTATTAAGAAGCAATTGGAGAAATTCCTTGATTTTTCTGCTCCTGCCAATCCAGCCGAGGTGCTAAATAACTACGACTGGACCAAAGAATTCAGTTTTCTTCAATTCCTGAGAGAGATCGGAAAGCACATCACCGTAAATTACATGATGGCAAAGGATTCTGTTAAGAACCGGATGGAATCGGGATCAGGATTGTCTTTTACAGAGTTCAGCTATCAGCTTCTCCAGGGTTATGATTTCTGCTGGCTGTATGAAAATAAAAACTGCAAGCTCCAGATGGGTGGATCAGATCAATGGGGCAATATTGTTACAGGTACTGAATTGATCCGCAGGAAACTAGGTGGCGAAGCTTATGCCTTGACCTGTCCGCTTATCACAAAAACAGATGGTGGAAAATTCGGAAAAACAGAAGCCGGTAATATCTGGCTTGATCCGAAAAAAACTTCCCCCTATAAATTCTATCAGTTCTGGCTCAATGTAAGTGATGAGGATGCCGCTGATTATATCAGGAAATTCACTCTCCTGACCAAAGAAGAAATCGAGGATGCAATTAAAAAACATGCCGGGGCTCCTCATTTGCGGGAATTACAGAAATTGCTGGCTAAAGACATCACAATTCGTGTTCACTCTGAAGACGATTATCTTGCGGCCGTTGAAGCATCTGAGATCCTTTTCGGAAAAGGAACTACCGAAACCCTAAAAAAGCTTTCTGAAGATACCCTCCTATCTGTTTTTGAAGGTGTCCCGCAAAACGAAGTTTCTAAATCTCTGATCTCCGATAAGATTAATATTGTCGACTTTCTTTCCGGCGCTACTCAGATCTTTTCCTCCAAAGGAGAAGCCCGCAGGATGCTTAAAGATGGAGGCGTTGCCGTTAATAAAGAAAAGGTAACAGAAGAATTTGAGATCAATGATTCTCTCCTGCTGAATAATAAATACCTTCTCATCCAGAAAGGTAAGAAAAATTATTACCTGGTGAAGGTAATTTGATCAACAAAAGAAGCACAAAATCAAGGTGTTAGCGATATTTTGTGCTATTTTAGGCATTTTCGTAAATTTCAATAACTTAATAATCACCGCTTTGTTAAAGTTTCGAAGGGCTTTTCTATATACTTTCTATAGACTCTCTATAGACTTTCTATAGTCTTTGTTCGCTCTTCCTTCGCTCTGGGTTCGCTTAACCTATACTCCTCAACTACCTTGAATTTAATTTGCCTTACCAAAGACTGGCGTGCAAAGTGTACGCCACTGCCTAAAGGCTTATTCTGAATTTCAATATCTTAATATCATTTCAGGAAATATTTTTTGCGGTTTCCCGTATCTTTGATTACGGGTTCCCCTTTTATTGGATGATTTTGATGACACATTTCCTCGAAAAAGCTGATCAGGATATTATATTTGTACCTGGAGTTTTTAAATAAATTGACATCATAGAATCAATAATTCACATAGAATTCAGTCAATAAATATAATTCCGGTGATACTGTGGAGACCAGAGACCACAATAAAAACGGGGCGAATATCGAAAAGCCAAATGAGTAGAAATAAATTAAAATCAGGATTATGGAAGTTCATGTAAATTATTTAGCTGTACTACTTGCAGCAGTCGCAAACTATGTAATTGCAACTATCTGGTACGCAGTGATCTTTGGCAAAGTCTGGAAGAAACTTACCGGCATAACAGAAATGAAACCGGCACCTCTGAATATTGTATTGGTATTCATTGGTTCACTGGTTCTTAGCTATGTTCTGTATCACTCCATTACCTTTGGAGATGCCTATTTCAAAATGAGCGGTATAAGCGGCGGATTAATGGGTGGCTTTTTTGGCTGGCTGGGATACATAGCACCAATTACACTCAGTACCAAACTATATGAGAAAAAACCATGGGGACTTTGGCTTCTGGATAATGCATTCTGGCTCATTTCTCTATTGGTTATGGGAACAATTCTTTCCTTCTGGATTTAACTTGCAATATAAAAAAAACGCCAGACGAATCTGGCGTTTTTTTAGTTTTATTTTACAAATTGCTTTGCATAGTACTTTGGAGTCAGCTTCTCTCCAGTCGCTTTTTCAATCATATCATCCCAGTAATACTTTAATCCTGGCTTAAAAACATATTGCTTCAGATAATCTCCAACTTCCTTTTTACCCGTAAAACTCTGGAATTTGTAATCATCTGATTTCAGCACAGTACCTACGATATGATAGTATAGCTGTGATGCAAGCAATTCTCCCAACAGGTAATTTTGATAGTAACAGGGATAAGATGCAATATGGATCTTTGTCGCCCAGTCAGGTTCATTACGTCCTTCATGGCGCTTCAGCATCTGGTATTTTTCAACTAGATCCCACCAAAGCTTATTGAGGTCCTGATCCGGATTTTCGTACATGCTCTTTTCAAACCGGTACATTACCTGTGCCCAACGGCTGAATACTAACTGATCAAGACGGAAAGTCTTGAAACAATTATCTGCAATTTTCATCTTCTCTTCCTCTGTGATCCCAATGTTATCTTTAATCCATTGTGGATTTGAAGCGAACCTTCCAAACATCATTGCAATGGCTTCCGTGGTAAACATATGAGCAGGATCCCTCAGGATAAAAGGTAACGCAGTGTCAATATTTACTTCATAAACAGAATGGCCGAATTCATGAAGCATGGTTCCCATCCATTGCTCATTGGGAGAAATGTTCCCAAGTACCCGGGTATCTCCTAATTTATCAATATCAGTACAGAAAGCATGCTGGTTTTTCCCTTCCTTAGGATACAAATCGCTTTTCATCAACATATTATCGATGGGAAGTCCGATCCCTGCATAATATTTCCCGACCAGTTCATCTATCTTCTTATCCTTATAATACTGATCAAGATCAACAGGATAGATCTTCGGGGCTTCCTGGAAGAAACGGTTCTGATAATTCCAGGGCATCAACTCATCCTTGCTCTTCAGCTTATAATAAGCTACAAAATAATTGTCGATATCGTTCTTTACTTCTGCAAATGAGCTTTTGGTAAGACTGTCAAGTTGATCAAATATCTTGCTGATTTCCTTTGGATCCTGTTCTCCAAGTGTCAGGCTCATCTCAGAATAATTCCTGAATCCCAGGTCTTTTGCAATCTCATTTCTCTTCTTGACAAGCTTAATGATATCAGCTGCTACCTCATTACCGATTTTCTTTTGCGCGATCCAGACTTCTTTTTGGGCATTAACATCTTTTGAATTCCGGAGAACCTCTTCAACTTCATTATCATTCATTTTCTTTCCCTTGACAATAGCACGGAAATTGCCGTACTTCTGTTCTATTGTGCTCTGCATGCGAACAGTAGCGTTAACTTTTGCTGTATCAGCTTTTGCCATCAAAAAATTCCTGTAAAGGACATCAAGCTCACGGAAAAGCAGAGAATCTGTGATCATTCCACTGACTTTAATTTTTTCCAGTTTCTTCAATGCTTCTTTGTCAGCAAATATTTTCACCATTTTCATTTGTAGATCGTCAGACTTCTTGAAGTCTTCAGCTTTCCCTGAAATTGAAGCATTCCAACTTGCAATTGTACTTGCCTTGTACAATGGAATATAGGCAGAATCGAATTTGTGAATAAAATCAACCAGTTCTTTTTTCATTTTTTCCTGTTTGGATTGACAGCCCGAAAGAAGGGCCACAGTTGCAATGAATGCAATAAATAGTTTAAATGTTCTCATGGACTAATATTTAGAGTTTGTTAATCGATTGACCAGACAGGCCCTTCTTTGGTATCTTTAACTGCAATATTCAGATTTTGTAAGGCATCACGGATTTCATCTGAGGTCGCAAAGTCCTTTTTCTCACGAACCTCTTTCCGGACCCTCAGCACTAGGTCCATAAGTCCTCCTATAATATCATTCTGATCTTCAGACGATTCTTCTTTTAGACCCAGTATCTCAAAAAGGAAAATCTGAAACATATCTTTCAGTACTTCAAGATCTGACGGATTTATGGTTTCCTTTTTATCCCAAACGGAATTTATGATCCTGACACCTTCAAAAAGGTTTGCAATTACAATGGGACTGTTAAAATCGTCGTTCATCGCCTGGTAACAACCATCCATCAGTTGACGGATATCAGAGGTTGAGGATTCTGAAGGATCAGAAGGAACGATCTTATGTAAAGTTTTAATGCCTGCAAATAACTTCTTCAAACCTTTTTCTGCTGCTTGTAAAGCTTCGTTCGAGAAATCAAGCGTACTGCGGTAATGAGCCTGGAGGATAAAGAACCGGATGGTCATGGGACTATATGCCTGGGTAAGTCCGGGATGTTTCCCATTGAAAAACTCCTCAAGGGTAATGAAATTACCAAGTGATTTACCCATTTTCTGACCATTGATGGTGATCATATTGTTGTGCATCCAGTATTTTACAGAATCCACACCATTGGCAATTTTTGATTGTGCAATCTCTGACTCATGGTGCGGGAACATCAGATCCATCCCACCTCCGTGAATATCAAAATGTACTCCGAGATATTTTGTGGCCATCGCTGAACATTCAAGATGCCACCCTGGAAATCCATCACTCCAGGGAGATGACCAACGCATGATGTGCTCAGGTTGTGCTTTTTTCCAGAGAGCAAAATCCACAGAATTCCTTTTTTCTTCCTGACCCTCAAGCTGACGTGTATTGGAAAGGAGGTCCTCAAGGATTCTACCCGACAACTTCCCGTAATTGTACTTTTCGTTGTATTTCAGAACATCAAAATAGACAGACCCATTGGATTCATAAGCATATCCGGCATCAATAATTTTTTGGATCATTTCGATCTGTTCCGGAATATGGCCGGAAGCCCTGGGTTCAATGGACGGACGCCTAACATTCATTGCCTCCATGAATAAAAAATATCGATCAGAATAAAATTGGGCAACTTCCATGGGTTCAAGCTGCTCCAGCCTTGCTTTTTTGGCAATCTTGTCTTCTCCTTCGTCTTCATCATTTTCAAGGTGCCCCACATCCGTAATATTTCTGATATAACGGACCTTATAACCCAGGTGCTGAAGGTAGCGGAATACCAGGTCGAAGGTAATAGCAGGTCGAGCATGACCAAGATGAGGATCGCCATAAACTGTCGGCCCGCAAACGTACATTCCTGTAAATGGAGGATTGAGTGGCTGAAAAGCTTCTTTTGTGCGGCTTAGCGTGTTGTATATGATCAGATTGGATTCCATCCTTTTTTTATGTTCAGACAGTAAAATTAGAACTTTTTTTAAGAACCGCCCAAAGTAATACTACTCATTTAAATTCCACTTGAACTGTGATAACGCCTTCTTTTTATTATTTTTTTTCAACTTCAGAATTCCTCCATTTTTTAGTTTCATCTTTGCATCCTAATCAAGTTTAAACTAACTTTTATAAAAAATCAGAACTATGAAAAAAGCATTGGCATTAATTTTGGTAGCTGTATTTGGTACAGCAGTTATGTTTGCTCAGGATGTAAAGAAAGACACAAAGCAGACAACAACTGAAAAGAAAGATGTAAAAACCACAACAACAACAACCAAGAAGAACGCTGCAAAACCTGCAGTAAAGAAAGACACAAAGCAGACAACAACCGAAAAGAAAGATGTAAAAACCACAACAACAACCCCTGAAAAGAAATAATTAGGGCCTGTAAATCTTTCTTAGTAAAGAAACTTCCCTCAAATGGTATAAGTACCATACGGAGGGAAGTTTTTTTATGTCTGTAAATATCCTTTGATGCCTTTTTTATTTCTTGATTTATTTATGATTTATAATATTGGAATTAAGGCAAGATCGTATCTTTGGCCAATAAAATTATTATTTATGGAATTTATAGATACTTTTGAAGGCGATGTAATTGTAAGTGATTCAGAAGGAAACATCCTTTACCTTAATGAGAAAGCGATAAGTAATTTTCAAAAAGCAGGGGGTCGTGAGCTTATTGGAAAAAACCTTAAAACTTGTCATCAGGATTTTTCTAACGAAAAAATCCGGGAAATGATGAAGACTCATGAGAAAAATGTTTATACCATTGAGAAAAATGGTAAAAAAAAGCTAATCTATCAGGCCCCATGGTATCACGAAGGGTCATTTGGCGGATTGATTGAATTTTCACTTGAAATACCATTTGAAATGCCTCATTTTATTCGTGAAACATAAATTCTTTCTACCTTAGCAATAAATTTATTAAACTACTCTTCAGATGGAAAAAATTCTGGTTATTGGTTGTTCCGGTCAGATCGGCTCGGAATTGACACTCGAATTACGAAAGAAATATGGTAATAGCAATGTAATTGCAACAGACATCCGCCCTGCCCCAACGGAAATAGCTGAATCCGGAAAGTTTGAGATCCTGGATGTATTGGATATCTCCAAACTGCAACTCATACTTGAACACGAAAAGATAACCCAGATATACCACTTAGCTGCAATACTCTCAGGAAATGCTGAGAAAAGACCGCTGGCTTCCTGGGAAATCAATATGAAAAGCCTAATCAATGTTCTTGAGCTGGCCCGTGAATTAAAAATATTAAAAGTATTCTGGCCAAGCTCCATCGCTGTTTTTGGCCCATCAACACCAAGATACAATACCCCTCAGTTTACCATCATGGAGCCAAATACAGTTTACGGGATCAGTAAACTCGCCGGAGAAAGATGGATAGAATACTATTACAACAAATATGGTGTTGATACCCGAAGCCTTCGTTATCCCGGTTTAATAAGTTATAAGACCGAAGCAGGTGGCGGGACGACGGATTATGCTGTTGAAATATTCTACGAGGCCATCAGGCAGAAAAAGTACGAGTGTTTCCTGGGTCCCGAGTCTGACTTGCCGATGATGTTCATGTCCGATGCTATAAAAGCAACCATTGACATTATGGAAGCAGATTCATCAAAACTAAGCCTGAGATCAAGCTATAATGTTGCAGGTATATGTTTTAATCCACGGCAGCTTGCTGATGAGATCAGGAAACATATTCCTGAATTTGAAATTTCCTATAAACCGGATTTCCGCCAGGCAATTGCCGATTCCTGGCCGGCTTGTATTGACGATTCAGTTGCAAAGAAAGACTGGGGACTCTCTTCTGAATATGATCTTCCAAAAATGACCGAATTGATGATCACGGAGATAAAAAAGAAACTAACAAAATTGTAAACTGGCGGGTTTACTACTTCTTTTTTTCGTAAAGGATTCTACTTGTACCAAGAAGTGATGTAACTGAAAAAATGGCAATGGTATCGTTGATTTGCTGGATATGGAAAAGCACTTGTTTGCCAGTTCCTTTACTATTGATAAGCAAACTCCTTCCGTTATCTTTTAGTTTCCAAGTTGCATGTATTGTTTTGCCTTGGTATTCCTTAACAGCGGTTTTATCAGCGTTAAAAGTCAGATTATAATTGATTTCTGACAGAGACATTGCAATCTGCTCCAGTTCTTCTTTTGAAAGTTTCCTGACGTTATTTGGGTTAGTAATAGTATCAACGTGGTTGTTTTTGTTGTCCTTGTCCTTTTCACCAAATGCCATAGTGCCTGGAGTACTGGATTGCTTAATCTTCATGACCTTCCAGGTTCCGATCAGGTGTTTTTGAATTGGTTTATATGTTGTACAAGATGAAATCAGAAATACAACTATAATAGAAAGAAAAAGTGTCAATAATCTTTTCATATTCATTTTAATTATTTATTAAAAAACGTATTTTAGTTTATTTTATTATCATTTCAGAGTTCCTTAGACACATCTACCGTAGAATCCCTTTCGTTTATACGAACATCAAAACCTCTTTTACGGAATACAGATATCATTCGTTTGTTATCTGTTGTGGTCTGGGCGGTGAAGCGTTTCAGTTTCCAGCTTTTGGCAATCTCAAGACAATAATCGGTAAGCATATTCCCCAGATCTTTCTTCTGCCATGCATCTTCAATCAGGATAGCATATTCCACGCTTTCATGGTCAGGATCTGCAATTAGGCGGCCAACCCCTAATAATTTCCTGGAATTCTCATCGCTCAATTCGGCAACAATTGCGATTTCCCGGTCATAGTCATTGTAACAATACCGGGTGGCTGCTTCATGTGATTGCCAATGGAAAAAGTATCGGAACCGGGAATAGAGGGAATCTTTTGAGCATCTGCCGATCATGGCGAGCCACAGAGGTTCGTCTTCAGGTTTAATGGGCCTCAGAAGCAGCTTTGTTCTATCTTTTAGTTTGATGGGTTTGACAAATTCCTCCGGATAAGGATGAAGAGCAAGATGTGCATAAGGATGATTTTCCTGGCGGACAACTTCACGATCGATGACAATCCTGCCATCCAGGGCAATAGCTTCTGCAGATGTTACAAGCAAAGGGTTGATATCCAGCTCAAGGATCTCGGGATAATCGGCAGCAAGGTATGAAAGCCGGATAAGTACCTGGATCAGCTGGTTAATGTTTTTGGGTTTACTTCCACGGTATCCTTTAAGCAGGGGATAAATCTTCAGGGATTCCAGCATCCTCCTTGCAAGGCTTTCATTCAAAGGAGGAAATCCAAGAGCCTTATCACCGAACAGTTCGGCCGAGATCCCCCCCATTCCTACCATTAATACCGTTCCGAATATTTTATCCTTCTTTATCCCAAGGATCAGTTCAACGGCATCTTTGGAAGAAAACATCCTTTGAACCGTCACACCATCTATCCTTGCTGAAGGAATGTGGTTGGCTGCAGATTCTGTGATCTGCCTGAATGCTTTCTTGACTTGCTGATCATCGCCAAGATTCAGTTTGACCCCGCCAATATCAGATTTATGTGTGATATCAGGGGAATCGATCTTTAAAACTACCGGATATCCTAATTCTTCAGCAATGCTGACCGCCTCCTTGGCTGTAGCAGCTTTATAGGGTTTCGTCGTTAAGATGCCATAAGATTCCAATATTGTCTTTGAAATCTCTTCAGATAATACAGACTCATTTTTACTGATGATCAGCTCAAACTCTTTGCGTAGTTTGACACGATCAACCTTAAACTCAACAGGGATATCTTTCGGGGTTTCATAAAGAATCTCAAGATTCCGGGAATAAGAAACCATAGTCATAAAAGCACGGATGGCCTGTTCCGGAGTTTTATATGATGGAATCCCCGTTTCAACCAGGATATCATCTGCTTCATGCATACTATGCCCTCCCAGCCATGCAGCCAGAATAGGTTTACTTGTAGCAGCAACCAGCGTGCCTATTTCTTTTGCTGTGGCATTCGGGTTAGTCATCGCCTGCGGAGTCAGGATCACCAGCACTGCATCTGTATTCGAATCCTCGAGAACGATTTGAGTAGCTTTGGCAATACGCTTTGCACGGGCATCTCCCAGTACATCAACAGGATTTCCATGTGACCAGAAAGCCGGCAAATTTTCATTAAGTTTCGTCATTGTCTCTTCGGAGAGTTCTGAAAGAACCCCATTCGAGGCTATCAGTGCATCCGTTGCCATTACTCCGGGTCCACCGGCATTGGTGATAATCCCCAGACGAGGCCCACGTGGAAACTTATTCCTCCCGATAAGTTCAGCAACACTGAATATATCGCCAATCTCATAAACCCTGGCAAGCCCTGCCCTTTGAAAAGCAGCATCATATACCGCATCTTCGGATGCCATGGCTCCCGTATGTGAAGCCGCAACATGGGCAGATTCGGGGAAACGACCTGCTTTATAGACAATGATCGGTTTTTTCCGTGCAAAAGCACGGGCAGCCGTCATGAATTTCCTTGAATTTGTTATCGATTCGATATAGAGAATGATACAATGGGTATTTTCATCTTCCCCGAAATAGTCGATCAAATCGCCAAATTCAACATCCAGGCTATTACCGATAGAGACAAACTGGCTGAATCCGATCTTTCCTTCCATGGCCCAGTCCAGAACAGAAGTACACAAAGCCCCTGATTGAGAGATGAAAGCAATATTCCCTGGCCTTGGCATGGCTGCAGCAAAGCTGGCATTCAGTTTGAGTGAGGGGACAATAACCCCGAGGCAGTTCGGCCCTATGATCCGCATACCCTCATATTTCTTTACCAGTCCACGGATCTCTTCTTCCATTTTTGCACCCTCTTCCCCAATCTCCTTGAACCCTGCAGAAATGATAATAACTCCAAGGATACCTGTTTCTCCGCATTCCCTGATGACTCCAATCACTTTTTCAGCCGGTGTGCAGATAATACCCAGGTCCGGAACTTTGGGCAGGCTCTTTATATCAGGATAGCAAGGGATTCCCATCACGGCTTCGTTGTCCGGGTTTACAGGATAAACGACACCCCGAAAGCCTCCGCTGACAAGATTAATAAGTACTTTCCCGCTTACACTGTTCGGATTGGTAGTAACCCCGATCAATGCAATCCGCTGGGGATTGAAGATGGGATCAAGATTGTGAACATTCATTTCAGGATTCAGATAACTATTTTACAGGATAAGATGCCGGATCAACTGCTTTTACATTCCACATTTTCAGGAAAGTAAAAACTTTTGTAGTATCATATCCTGGTGCTTTGGCATACTCCAGTAATCCGGAATCCTGTATATGAAGCTGCTTGCCATTGCCGTCTAGGATCACAAATACCGGGAACCCGAAACGGACCGGATAACCAAATTCCTTGTAAAGATTATAATCACGTTTGTCCTTTTCCTTAGGAACACTGGCGAGGATATAGATGTAATCCTTTTTCATTATAGAATCTATCTGATGCTGGCTAGTAACAAGACTATGAAACTTTAAGCACCATGGGCACCAGTTCCCGCCCCATTGAATCAGCACATGCTTATTTTCTGCTTTTGCTTTTGCAATTGCAGCTTTAACATCGGCACGAATATCCTGATTCGGATTGTAGGGCTGCTGAGAAGTTGTCTGACTATAAGACGAAATAATCATTCCCAGTAAAAAGAAAAGAATTATCACTTTTTTCATAAAGCTTATATTGAAATTACATTATTATTAATTTAGCAGTTACAAAATTACAAATAAAACCAATATGAAGTGACGTGGCGTTAGAGATAAGTAAGATGGCAAAATGGTAAAATAACGGAGCAGTTATTTGAACTGATTTCTTTTTTCGCTATTTCATCATTTCGCCATTTCGCTATTTAAATCTACATCCCGTACATTTCGATGATTTCCTGCTTGGTCTTTCCAAGAATGTTGTATTTCTGCCCAACCTTCTTGAAGGCATCGAGAGCCTTTTCCAGGTGATGGATCTCATGACCTGCAGATATCTGCGTACGGATCCTGGCTTGGCTCTGCGGAACTACCGGGAAGAAGAACCCAATAGCATAAATGCCTTCTTCGTAAAGGTCTCTCGAAACATCCTGGGAAAGCTTTGCAGTGAACAGCCTGACCGGAACAATAGGTGTATCGCCTTCCTTGATGATAAGGCCAATTTCGGTAAGACCTTTGCGCCAGAATTCTGTATTCTTTTCAAGTTTATCACGGCGTTCTGTTGTGGCGGAGAGGATCTCAAGAACCTTGATAACACCGGCTACGACAGGAGGTGCAATGGTATTGGAGAAGAGGTACGGACGGGCTTTCTGACGGCACATTTCAACAAGTTCCTTACGTCCTGAAACGCAACCACCGGATGCGCCTCCAAGTCCTTTACCGAAGGTAGTGGTGATAATATCCATCCTTCCCATCACTCCGCATTTTTCATGCGTACCGCGGCCGGTCTTTCCAATGAATCCGCTGGCATGAGAATCATCGCAGAAAAGCATAGCATCGTATTTGTCGCACAGGTCGGCCATCTGGTCAAGCTTTGCAGTATCTCCATCCATCGAGAAAACACCGTCAGTAATTACCATTTTAAGGCGCTTGTCGCTGTGAAGCTGAAGTTTTTCTTCCAGATGAGCCATGTCTGAATGTTTGAAAGTGTCATGCATGGCACTGCAAAGACGGATACCATCGACAATAGAAGCATGAACGAGACGGTCGGATATCATTACATCATCCTTTGTCAGGACGGCCTCAAAAACTCCGGCGTTAGCATCCATACAGGAAGGGAACAGGATCGTGTCTTCGGTACCAAGGAACTTGGTGACCATATGTTCGAGTTGCCTGTGAATATCCTGGGTTCCGCAGATAAAGCGGACAGAAGACATGCCATAGCCACGTGAATCAAGCCCGGCATGGGCAGCCTTTACAACCTCCGGGTGACTGGATAAGCCAAGATAGTTGTTTGCACAAATGTTGATCACCTTTTTCAGAGAAGCCCCTTCAGGGAATTCAACTTCAATATCCGCAGCCTGGGCAGAATGAATGTAACGTTCAACTTTTAAAAGTCCGGCATCTTTCATGCCGTTCAGGATTTCCTGGTACGAATTACGTACTTTGTCACTGTATGCCATAGTTCACCTCCATTATTTTAAATATTCATTAACAAGTGTACAAATCTTATTGACCGAATCGAATGCCTCGGGAGTGGCTTTATCATCCGGGATGGAGATCTTGTACTTGTTTTCAAGAAACCGCTTGAGGGATACCATTGAAAAGGAATCGACAATACCACCAGAGATCAGCGGGGTATCGTAAGTCAATTCGGTGTCGTCTTCCACATACTCGTTGATGACGTAATTTTTGACTATTTCTTTCATGTCTTCCATAATGCACTCTCCTATTTTAAAGGTTTTTAATTTATTATTAATATTCTATTTAAGTCTTTGATAAGGTATGGTAATTAATTACAAGGTTAGTCATTTTCCAGCGTACTTGTATCGCCTATTTCTTCTCCCCACTCTTTTGCGTGGAGAATCCTTCTCATGATCTTGCCGCTCCTTGTTTTTGGCAATGAATCGATGAATTCGATCTCCTGTGGCATGGCAAGGGGCGAGAGTTTCTTCCTGACAAAGTTCATGATGTCGAGATCCAGGTCCTTACTGGCAACAAAGCCTGGCTTCAGCGTTACAAAGGCTTTGACGACTTCCATGTTGACGAAATCGGGCTTAGCTACAACAGCGGATTCCGCTACGGCAGGATGCTCAAGCAACGCCGATTCAACTTCAAACGGACTTACCAGGTGGCCACCTGTATTGATCACATCATCGTCGCGGCCTACAAACCAGAAATATCCTTCATTGTCGATACTTGAACGGTCGCCTGGCAGATACCATCCATTCTTGAATTTATTCTTGTAAGTCTCTTCATTGTTCCAGTACATTCTCATCATGGAGGGCCAGCCGGGTTTCAAAGCAATCAGACCGATCTTTCCACTTTCGCCGAATGGCTCATAAGTGTCTGAATTAATGACCGTTGCTGTGATCCCAGGGAAAGGCTTACCCATCGAACCGGGTTTGATTTTCATTCCGGGATAATTAGAGATCATGATCGATCCCGTTTCAGTTTGCCAATAGGTATCAAGGAAGGGCTTTCCAAAAACTTTTTCTGACCAGATCACGGCCTCTGAATTCAGCGGTTCTCCTACACTTGCCAGGTGGCGGAGACAGGTAAGATCAAATTTCTTAATGATCTCATCGCCAGCCTTCATGAGGGAACGGATGGCTGTTGGTGCCGAATACCACATCGTGATGCGGTGCTTTTCAATAAACCTGTACCAGGCTTCAGCAGAGAAGCCGGCATCGGTCACACATTGAGTAACCCCGTTGCTGAATGCGCCGATGATTCCATATGAGGTTCCTGTAACCCAGCCGGGGTCTGCAGTACACCAGTAAATATCATCGTCCTGCAGGTCCAGAACCCATTTTGAGGTCAGGTATTGTGAAATCAGGGAATAATGCACATGCTTAACGCCTTTTGGCTGACCCGTGGTTCCGGAAGTGTAATGAAGAACAGAAGGTGTTTCGGCATATGTGGGATAGATCTCGAAATTCTCAACTTTTGGAAGCTCTTCGAGATTCATAGCTACTTCCCTTTGTTGCAAAGGCTTTGACGGATCCTGATCAACGATGATCAGATATTCCAGCCAGGGCATCTTTTCAATGATCTTACGAACTTTTGGAGCATGTTTTTTCTGAGTGATGACAGCACGTGTCTGGGCATTTTCCAGACGGATAAAGAGTGATTCATCGCCAAAGGCAGAGAACAAAGGCTGGGCAATGGCACCCGTCTTCAGGATTCCCAGGAAACCAATGTAGAGTTCAGGGATTTTATCCATGAACAGACAAACGCGATCGCCGGCGTTAATCCCAAGGTCCCTCAGGAATTGACCGATCGAGTTGCTCGCAATGCGAATGTCATTGTAGGTGTAGCGTTTTTCAGCTCCTCCAAGTCCATCCCAGATAAGGGCCATCTTGTCTGCTTTCCCCATCTGGCAGATGCGGTCGGAACAATACCAGCCGATGTTTATCACATCTCCGGGCTTATAGCCCAGTTCTTGTTCGGCAATGTTCCAACTGAAATTTTTAATTCTTTCGTCGTATGATCCGATGTGCGACATAGTGAAATTTGTTGTTTGGTTAATACTGTAAGAATTGAGTTGTATTGTGTTTTTGGATAAGTTCTATAGTCAGTATTCCAAGTTCTTTGCATGAGACCTGTTTATTTTTTATCTGTCTCTACGATCACGATTGCGGTAGCAACATCTTTTATATGCGATAAAGATACATGAATTTTTGAAATCCCTTCATTCTTTACAAGTTCTTCTGCTTTCCCGTAAAGCCTTATCAATGGCTTGCCGAATTCATCATGATAAACTTCGATATCGGCAAACCGGATCCCAAACCTCCAACCGGTCCCGATGGCTTTCATGAAGGCTTCTTTGGCCGAGAACCGGGCAGCATAATTCTCATACTTGTGTCTTTTTGTCTCACAATAGGCGATCTCACCGGGAGAAAAAATCTTATCCCGGAAGCCAATGTCTTTTTCCATCACCTTTTCGATGCGGGGGACTTCAATAATATCTGTTCCAATACCATATATCATGCTAATTGCGGGTTTAAATTGCGCCGAGCTGTTTGCCGACTTTTACGAATTTCTCGATGGCAAATTCTATCTGTTCTGTTGAATGTGCTGCACTGATCTGTACCCTTATCCTTGATTTTCCTTTGGGTACCACAGGATAATAAAATCCGATCACGTAGATGCCTTCATCGAGTAAGGCATTGGCAAAATTCTGGGAAACTACCGCATCATTCGGGAGATGTCCAAATAAAACGGGGACGATGGGATGTATCCCGGGAACGATTCTGAAACCTGCCTTCTCCATTCCTTTGCGAAAGAGAGAAGTGTTTTCAAACAATTTGTCCCTGAGTGTAGTGGTTTCTGAGAGAAGTTTCAGCACCTCTAGTGTGGCACCCGCGATTGCCGGCGCTAATGTATTTGAGAACAGGTATGGCCGTGAACGCTGGCGAAGAAGTTCTACAATTTCTTTCCTTCCTGAGACACAACCTCCGGATGCGCCTCCCAGCGCTTTGCCAAAGGTCGTGGAAATAATATCCACCCTGCCCTGCGCATTACAGTATTCGATGGTTCCTCTTCCTGTTTTTCCGACAAAACCGGTTGCATGAGAATCGTCGACCATGACCAGGGCATTGTATTTTTCAGCCAGGTCGCATATTTTATCGACCTGGGCAATAATCCCATCCATCGAGAAAACACCATCTGTAACGATTAGTTTAAATCTTGATTCACTGGCATCCTGAAGAACTTCTTCAAGGTCCTCCATGTCGTTGTTCTTGTAACGGAAACGCTGGGCTTTGCAAAGTCTGACTCCATCGATAATAGAAGCATGATTCAGCTCATCGGAAATGATGGCATCCTGTTCACTCAGCAGAGGCTCAAAAACACCCCCATTCGCATCGAAGGCAGAGGAATAAAGAATGGTATCCTCAGTCCCGAGGAATTCACTCAATTTTGCTTCAAGGTCTTTATGTATCTTCTGGGTTCCGCAAATAAATCTTACCGAGGACATTCCGAAGCCATAGCGGAAAAAAGTCATATTAGCGCCGGCCATAGTTCTTGGATCGTTACTGAGCCCCAGATAATTGTTGGCGCAAAAATTCAGCACTTTCTGACCTTTGTCTGTTTTGATTTCTACTCCCTGGGGAGTCGTAAGGACACGTTCGTTTTTGTAAAGTCCTTCTGCAATAATCGTATCGAGTTGCTTTTGGAGATGATCTTTAAATTTACCGTACATAGTGTGAATGAAGTAGTTTGTTGATCAGGTAGCAAAGGTAAAGAATTACAGTAAAAGAAGCGGGATATTTCATTTATTGATGTGCTAAGCTCACTTCCCCCTCCCTCTTGGGGGAGGGGGTTTGGGGGTGGGGTCTAAGACTTAAGTTTGATTTCAATCGGAAATTATGTGTAATTTTGAAGAGAATAAAATGAGTCGAAGATGAAAAGAGCTCTATTACTGATAGTTATTATTACAGGTGCATTTCTTATTAATATCACATTTTCGTCGTGTAAGAAGAAAGAGACACCTCTTCCGGATTACCCGCAACTTCTCGGGACCTGGCCGGGAACGACCTCCCAGGGGACAACGATTTCGCTTGGAGTTACAAATATCAACGGGAATCTATATATAAACCAGTACGACGTGATGGTATATACTGTCAGCGGGTACCAGGAATTCCGCGCCGGCAGTTCTGCGGGTCTTGCTATTGTAAACGGCACACAGTTCAAGATTCATCTTGGAACCGGAAACGCCGGGGAGTCTTACATTGACGGAACTTTCGATGTGCAGGATACTCTTCTTTACGGGAATTTTGCAGTCTATCCTTCGGGAGACATCATTGACCTGATCACAGGCACCTATTCCTGCAATAAAAGCCACTAGATCAAAACAGAAAAATACAAAAGTATCTATAAATAAATATTATTATTCTGGCATGGAAAACTTCATTTATTGTAATCCAACAACACTTCACTTCGGAAGGAATTCGCTTTATGGGTTGAGGAATGTTCTTCAGCAATATGGCAGGAAGGTTTTACTGGTTTACGGCAAAGGATCCGTAAAGAGATCGGGACTCTATGATACTGTAATTGATTACCTTAAGGAGGTGCGCGCAGAGGTTGTTGAATATTCCGGTATCCAGTCAAATCCTCTAATAGAAGATGTGGAAGCTGCTTCCGCACTGGGGAGGGAACACAATGTTGATGTAATCCTAGCCGTAGGCGGTGGCAGTGTGATCGATTCGGCGAAGTTTATATCCATTACGATCCCCGTTAACCATCCGGCCTGGAATTTCATTACCCGGAAAGCCAAGCCAGAGAAAGCAATCCCTTTGATTTGTATCCTCACACTTGCGGCCACTGGAACAGAGATGAATCCGTTTGCCGTGATCTCGAGGAAGGATGCTAAATTCAAAGACGGATTCGGATCTCCGCTGATGTATCCTGTTCATTCCTTTCTCGATCCGCAACTGACGGAAAGCGTGCCACTTAACTACACGGCTTACGGAATCGCAGATTTGATCGCACATTGTTTTGAGGCCTGGTTCGGTGCGGGTGATGCAACACTCAGCGACCGGTTCATTATTGCAATCATTCAGGAAGCCCTGCAATATGGTCCTGAACTGGTAAAAGATCTGCATAATTATGAGCTTCGTGAAAAGATCATGTATGCAGCCACCATGGCTTTGAACGGACTAACGACCCTGGGTAAAAAATCGGGCGACTGGGGCGTTCACAGCATCGGTCATATTCTTTCGTTGCTTTACGATATTCCCCATGGAGCTTCGCTTTCAATTGTTTATCCGGCCTGGTTGAAATACATCGAGAAAAAGAATCCCGATAGAATTGGATTGCTTGGCTCCGGGATCTTCAACCAGGCCCTCACTTCCTATGAAACCATATGGCGGATTGAAGAAATGTTCCGTTCGCTGCATTGCCCCGTCAGGGTATCTGAAACCGGGATTGCAGTAAATAAACAGAAGATCCTCGAGGCATTGGTACTGAATAAAGTCTGCGGAGCTAATTATAAGCTTAATGAAGAGGATTTAAGAAAGATTGTTGAGTTGTTCCTTTAAAATTATATATACCGACTAGGTTTGGAATATTGCAGAATTTGTTCCACTGCGGCGGATCTGCTCAATAATTGGTCAGGTATTGTCTACGAGTCACGCGTTACGACTATCCCATATTATTAAATTTGTTCATAAATCCTGGTCTGGGGTATTGTATAGGTTATTATTATGTATTACCTTTATGCTATATTAATAAAACCCCCATAATATAGCTGTATCTTATAATAATGTGATAACCAGCGCATACTCCGGCAGAGTGGGAGATATTGTGTTCAGGAATTATAATGGGAAGTCCGTAATGGCAAAGCGGCCTGACTGCTCGAAGGTGGTGCGGAGCGCGAAACAAGTGGAAATTAATACCCGGTTTGCGAAGGCGGTCAAGTATGGCCAATATGTTATAAAAAATCCGGCGTTATCAGCGTACTACAGGAAGAAAAGACCAGACCTGACTCCCTATAATGCGGCTATTTCTGATTTTCTCTCAAGACCGGTTGTAGATCGTGTTGATGTGACTGGTTATCAAGGCCTCCCGGGAAATGTAGTTACTGTTTCGGTCTGGGATAAATGGAAGGTTGAAGGCGTTAGTATGGTGATCTTTAATGTGAGGGGAGAAGTTGTAGAGTGCGGAGCGGCAGTTCCGAGAGAGTTTTCGGAAAATACCGAATGGGACTATACGGCGACGGTTGAGAATGATGACTATAAATCTTGCCGGATTCTTATCCGGGTCAAAGATCGGCCAGGAAATGTAGTTGAAAGTAGTGTTGTTTTTAATGGCTCTTCGTGACTCTAATGACCCCACCCCAAACCCCTCCCCCAAGAGGGAGGGGCACCATTCAAAGTAAAATTCAAAGTTAATTTCTTTAAAAGCGGAAGTTCCGGCGTGGAAGAGGTATGCCTTTGCGGTAGATTTTTATTTTAATTCTGTCTGTATTTTCCAATTTTTTCTAGTTTTTGATTGTTTGGGTCGAGTCAAATAAAGGTTATTTGATGATTGATCCCTGGATATACTTTGACTATTGTCAATACGAATGAAGAACGAACAAAGAACGAAGGAAGACTATAGTTTAAGTGAAGGGAGGGTGAAGGTTTGGTATGGGAAAAGAGGGCGAATACTGATTAACGAATCAGGAATCCGGAGTCAGGAAAGAAGAATCTGAAATTAGGAATTTTTTCGCTATATCGCTTTTTCGCGATTTCGCTATTTTTCTTTCTTTGTCACTCTGTTACTCTGTCACTCTGTCACCCTCATATTCTCCCCACTTTGTATATTATGAAATTTACTAATTTTACCTGATTATGTTATTGAAAAATGAAATCCATAATATTTGTTCTTTTCATCTTGTTCTTAACCTTGCACTCGATGGGCCAGAAATATATCTCTTCGGATACTGTCATCACACAAAAAATAAAGTCCGGCACTTCTTTTGAGCTCAAATTCGTGAATCTTCCCGGTGCCGGATATATCTGGCAGGCAGATTCAGTGTATGATAAATCAATCATCACAATTAAAGATGTTTCGTCAGTAGTAATGGAAGGCAATGCCACCGGCGGAGGGCATTTTATTAATACGATTGAATTTATTGGAAAGAAGCAAGGGAGCACAATTATCGAGTATTTCTACAAAAGACCGTGGTTAAAGGAGTGGCTTTATAAGTGCCAGATTAAGATTGAGGTTGAATAACTTGTTTGACTTAATATTTCAGGGGCTAGTAGAATTGATGATGAGACTCCGGATTTATAAAATTACACCTTTTTGAAAGAACATCCCACCAGAATTAGAATGAAACAGTCCCTTTTATTTTTGATCCTTTTCCTGTTTTTAAGTATTCCCGGGTTCCCTCAGAGAACAATCCTGAAAGGCCTCGTGAAAGACGAACTTTCATCCAATCCGATTCCCGGAGTAAATATCAAAATAGAAGGAACCATAATTGGGACCCCGACTGATAAAACCGGAGAGTTTAGGTTAATTATCAGCAAATTGCCTGTCAACCTGCTCATTACGTGCATCGGTTATGAAGATGCCCTTTTTAAAATCAGGTCTGTTTCTGAGACTAAAGTTGAATTTTTGTTGAGACCGAAGTCCTACTCCTTGCCGACTCTTGATATTTCTTATTCAAAGGCTTTATTCCTGTTTAAGGACAAAAATTATTCAGTCCTGGATTATGAATTGATGAATGGCAATATCCTTTTACTGGTTTACAAAAATCAGTTAAAACGATCTGAACTTGTGTTGCTTACCCGTGACGGCGACACTCTCGCAGTATCGGATTTACCCGAGCCTCCATCCGCTTCACTCTACAAAGATTTTCTGGCCAACGTTCATTATTGCACAAATGGTGGAAATGCCTATCAATGCTACTATAATGAACAGAAGAAAAGAATTGATTTTCTATACAAAACAACGATGGATTCTTTGATTTTATATGTCAGGCCTTTCCTTTTCAGAATCGCAGACCGGTTATATTTCCAGGAAAAGATGGCGAATGGTTTTGCAACAGGAATCGGATATTACCAAAAAGGAAAAGAAAAGACCTATATCAGAAAATGTGCTTATATCAGTAAACTCAAAGAATACTTTGATGATAAGGATTTCTACAATGGTTGGAATACATTCTATTCTTCTAACGCTTTCGCAGAATCACTCAGGCCTTCAAATATCTTACAGCCTGATGAAATATTTGAAACGGACCCGGAACTGGATTTTTCAATTTCAAGAATCGAAGGAGGAACTTATGGCGCCTATGAAGCCAGGGCACATAAGATAGAGTACTTTAATATGATCTTCCCGGTAATCAAAACCAAAGATAATATCATTGAATTCTTCAATTTCGGAAGCGACATTATTGAATTTATGGATACAAGCGGTAAGATTATTCGTACCGTTCCGATAAGTTTTCATAAAGAGATAAAAGCGGCTGATTCATTAACCTCAAAACATGCATCAAATTCCGGCTGGCGATGGGGAACCAAAATATTTACCGATGATTATTCGAATAAAGTATATACGATATTCCTGAAAAACGGAAAGGTCAAAATCAGGAATCTGAACATGGAATCAGGAAAATTAGATGAAGGAACCGAAATACCGTATTATTTTCCTGAAAAGATTACCATCTATGGTGGTGATGCCTATTTCCTCATTAAAAATACCGAGATGAACGACTGTTGGGATCTCGTCAAATACCGGGTTGACTGAGGTTCAAACATACAATTTAACTTCTAGGATTCTCTTGATCCTGTTCCAATAGTTGCAAGATTTAACCTCCTCAGCATAGGGGCTTTTTTGGCTGTGACGCTGACAATCAGAAGGGTCATTACCCCTCCAAAGATAACAGATGGGATTAGTCCCATGAGTTTTGCCGCAAGACCTGATTCAAATGAACCTAATTCATTGGAAGACCCGATAAATATGCTGTTTACAGAAGCAACTCTTCCACGCATTTCGTCGGGTGCCACGAGTTGCATCGTCGCCAGGCGTATAACCACGCTGATATTATCAAACATCCCACTGAGGGCTAACAATACCATGGAAAGGTAGAAGTTTTTCGAGAGTGCAAAACAGATGATGCTCAATCCGAATCCGGCTACACCGATCATCAATATTCTGCCAGCTTTGACTCTTGGAGGATTAAAAGCCAGGATTACAGACATCAGCACTGCTCCAACCATAGGGGATGCCCGCAACAGGCCAAGCCCCTGTGGACCTACCTTCAGTACCTCGCCGGCAAATACGGGAAGCATGGCGACAGCACCTCCAAAAAGCACGGCAAACATATCGAGTGCCATTGCTCCAAGCAAGATCTGGTTGCTGAAAACGAATTTTATCCCATTGGTAAGTCTTTGGATGATGGTTTCAGTCTCGTCAATAGGAGGAACCGGCCGGCTACGGATATTGGAGGTCAGAATAAAGGAAATAATCATAGAGATGATGACGGTCATGTATGCTATTTTCACTCCGAAAAATCCGTAAATCAAGCCACCAACGGCAGGACCTGTAATAGCGGCTATCTGCCAGAGGGTGCTGTTCCAGGTGGCCGAATTGGTATACAATGACCTGGGAACGATCTGGGCCATCAGTGAAATTGTGGAAGGATAGATAAAAGCCCTTGCGATGCCCGATATTGCAACACAAAGGTATATGGGCGTAACTCCGAACCTTCCGATTACTCCTGTCTTGTGGAAAGTAATCAGCAACAGTAATCCGCTGGCTAACAGAAAGAGCAGGTCAAAATATAAAATTATCTTTTTCCGGTCAAACCGGTCAGCGACATGACCCGAGTATAATGCGACAGAGATGAAAGGAATTGCCTCTGCCAGACCGATCAGTCCGAGTGAAAAGGGATCGTGCGTGAGCTCATAAACCTGCCAGCCCACGATGATACTCTGCATCTGTGCTGCTATGGTCATGAAAAACCGGAAAGAGAGAAATAACCGGAAGTCTTTGATCTTCAGCACTGCATATGCATCATGTCTGTTTATATCCTCTTCTGCAGCCATTAAGTTTTTATCTGATCTTTGTTCACTCTGTACAAAAAAACCCGGCAAGTTGCCGGGTCTCAAATTATCAACTAGGTAAAGGTTATTCTTCTTCTTTTTCCTGTTCTTCGTAAGCTTTAAGCAGCTTATCCTGAACATCGCCCGGCACCTGGGTATACTCGGCAAATTTCATGTTATAAGTCGCACGGCCACTTGTGAGTGAGCTCAATGCAGTCGAATAACGATTAAGTTCGGCCAGCGGTACTTTTGCAAGGATCTTCTGGTAGGTACCTTCGCTATCCATTCCCATGATGACGGCACGGCGTCCCTGCAAGTCTGTCATTACATCTCCCATTTTTTCCTCGGGTACGATCACTTCAACATCATAGATTGGCTCAAGGATCTTGGGACCGGCATTTTTAAAAGCTTCTTTGAAGGCATTTCTTCCGGCAAGCTTAAAGGAAATTTCATTGGAGTCGACCGGGTGCATTTTACCATCATAGATACTTACCACGATATCGCGGGCATATGAACCCGTGAGAGGTCCTTCTTCGATCTTTTCCATGAGCCCTTTCAGGATGGCCGGCATAAAGCGGGCATCAATGGCACCGCCAACTATACAGTTCTGCATAACCAGTTTCCCGCCCCATTCCAGTTCAATAATATCTTTCCCACGGATCGGGAATTCGTTCTGGTCTTTCATTCCTTCGCGGAAAGGCTCGATCATCATGTGAACCTCACCAAACTGTCCTGCACCTCCTGATTGTTTCTTGTGGCGGTACATTGATTTAGCTGATTTGGTGATTGTTTCACGATACGGGATCTTCGGAGCCAGGAATTCGATGCCAATCTTTTCGAGATTCTCCAGCTGCCATTTTGCGATATTAAGATGAAGCTCACCCTGTCCCATCAGGATAACCTGTTTTAATTCTTTTGAGTAAAGCAGAACAAGAGTGGGATCCATTTTGGTCAGTTCACTGAGCAAGCTACCCAGTTTCTCATCATCACTCTGATTTTTTGCTTTTACAGCAGTCCTGAATTTTGGTTCAGGATAAACCATGGTTTCAATCTCAATATCTGCATTCTTTGGAGAATTGAGCGTATTGTTAGTATAAGTATTTTTCAGCTTTATAGTTGCACCGATATCACCGGCAATCAGTTTTTCAACTTTTTCACGATTCTTCCCGTTGATGACAAAGAGCTGTGAAAGACGTTCTTTTGAGCTATTCCGGCTGGGATTGATCATGTCAATGGCTTCAGTCACTTCGCCTGCATATACCTTGAAGAAGGAGACTTCGCCGAGATGCTGTTCAATCGCGGTTTTAAAAACGAAAGCAGTAGCAGGTTCTGTTGCCGTGCATTTCAGTTCTTTCCCGTCTTTTGTTTTAATGGCAGGCATTGCATCGGGAGAAGGTACGCTATTTGCGATAAATTCGAGAAGTCGACCAATGCCCATATCCTGTTTTGCGCATATACACATCACCGGGAAGATAGAACGATTGATGATACCCGTACGTAATGCGGTTGAAATTTCTTCTTCCGTCAGCGTTCCTTTTTCAAAGAAAACTTCCATCAGGGATTCATCTTTGGAGGCCAGCTCCTCGATAAGGGTATTGTGCATTTCTTCTGCTTTGGCTTTTTCACTGTCCGGAACGTCAAGGATCTCGGGCTTTCCGCCTCCCTGTGGATATTTGTACATCTTCTTCTTCAACAGGTCGATAATGCTGTTAAAACCGCTCCCTGTGTTGACAGGATACTGCATCAATGTGACATTCTTTCCAAACTGCTGATGGAGTTGGCGGACAGTTTCATCAAAATTGGCATGTTCCTGATCGAGATGGTTTATGACAAAGATAACCGGAGTCTGGTTTCTGGTGGTATATCTCCAGGTGATCTCTGTTCCTACTTCCACACCATTCTGGGAATTGACAACCATCAGGGCTGTATCAGCCACTTTCAGGGCTGCTACAACTTCTCCGATAAAATCATCAAATCCGGGAGTGTCAATGATGTTGATCTTTTTGTTATTGTAAACTGTGTAAAGTACAGAAGATATGACGGAATTCTGACGTTCAAGCTCGATCGGACGGTAGTCGGAAATCGTGTTTTTATCTTCCACGGTTCCCCGGCGGTTTATAATGCCACCTTCAAAGACCATCGCTTCTCCTAAGGTTGTTTTTCCAGATTTAGCACCTCCTATGAGGGCGATGTTCCTGATCTCACTCGTTTGAAATACTTTCATTTTCTATTTGTTTCTTATTGTAATTGGAAGTAGGATTGTTTGAAAAGGGCTGCAAAGTTAAATAATGCCAGTTAATTATCAAAATGTTCAGTCATTAAGTATTACAAAGTCACTCTGCCGTCATTTTCCTGATCTCCATCCATTTGTCCTTACCCATTTTGGACCCCACGACCTCTATCACATGACCGGCGAGCAGTGTGCCGATCTCGCCGCATTTTTTAAGTGGCAAATCATTGGATTGACCATAAAGGAAGCCCGATGCATAAAGATCTCCCGCACCGGTTGTATCGACAGGTCTTACGTTAATTACACCTATTTCGACCATTTTGTCCCTGCTTTTGATCAGGGAACCTTTGGAGCCGGTTTTAATAACTGCAATCCTGACCATTTTGGCTATTTTATCCAATGCCTCTCTGGGTTCTTGACCGGTGAAGGCTTTGGCTTCCTCTTCATTGGCAAACAGGATATCTACATATTTTTCAGCGATCTCCCTGAGAAAATCCAGGTTGGCTTCCACGACATTGTAGCTTGCAAGATCAAGAGAAACCATCAGATTATTCTTCTTTGCCAGTGTTACTGCCGTTCGGATTAGATTGTGATTCTGAACCAGATACCCTTCAATATGAAGATAATCATACTTGCTGAAATCGAAAAGTTCCAGGTTAGAGGCCTCCAGCTCAAGGGCCGCCCCCAGGAAGGTAGCGAAGGTACGTTCCGAATCCGGCGTTATCAGGGCAATTGCGCGGCCTGTTTCCTGTTTGCTGTGGATCATATGCGGCTCAACACCGGCATTGATCATATCTTTAACAAACGAACCACCCAATTCATCCTCCCCAATTACCCCCAGGTATCCTACAGGATTTCCAAGCATTGCCAGACCATGAATCGTATTGGCAGCAGACCCACCGGCTGAAAAACTTTTTGGGTATTTTTCCAACTTATCCAGAATTGCCTTGCTTCTCAATGCATCAACTAGTTGCATGCTTCCTTTGGGTAAGTCCAGTTCTTTAAGAAGTTGTTCATTTTCTAGCCGGATCATGATATCTACGAGGGCATTCCCCATTCCAAGAATCTTTTTCATTTTATCATTTTTCTATGAGGTCGCAAAGATATCAAATTAATTCAGTAACAATGACTCTCAGCTCTTTCAGGAGGCCTCCGGATGACGAGCTCAGGATCCCGGAATCTAAATTCAATGATATTTTAATTATTTCGATAATAATTTATTCATTCCTTCGTATTAATTAAGATCAATTCTAATTTAATTAAGAAATGAAAAGTGTCATTATAAATATTCTTTTTTTATTTTCACTGCTTTCAACGGGTTGTACCCAAAATACCACGAAGAAAATGGAATTCAAGAAACTTACACCAGAAGAGGAACAGGTTATTGTCTATAAAGGAACCGAGGCTCCGTTCACAGGTAAATACGATAAGTTCTATGGTAAGGGAGTTTATGTTTGTAAAAGATGCGGAACCCCTTTGTTCCGTTCAGACGATAAATTTGATGCCCAGTGCGGATGGCCAAGTTTTGATGATGAGA
The DNA here is from genome assembly GCA_049520195.1 of Bacteroidales bacterium. Taxonomy (GTDB): domain Bacteria; phylum Bacteroidota; class Bacteroidia; order Bacteroidales; family FEN-979; genus FEN-979. The sequence goes on along the minus strand of JBEKQA010000005.1, from coordinate 9,577 downwards.
TACCAGGTGCTATCAAGCGTATTCCTGATGCAGACGGTATAAGGACAGAAATCGAATGTGCAAAGTGCGGGGCTCACCTGGGTCATGTGTTCATAGGAGAAGGCTTTACTCCTAAAAACACCCGTAATTGTGTGAATTCCATATCACTGGATTTCGTTGCTGCAGCAAAGGTCACCAAAAATCCGGTTGAAAAAACCGATACAGCTATCTTTGCAGGAGGATGTTTCTGGGGAGTTGAATATTATATGCATAAAATAAAGGGGGTGAAATCAGTTACTTCAGGATATACAGGAGGGCACAAAGATCACCCGACTTATGAGGAGGTTTGTTCGGGGAAAACTGGTCATTATGAGGCTGTTGAGGTAGCCTTTGATCCGTCTCAGACAAACTATGAAACCGTAGCCCGGATGTTCTTTGAGATCCATGATCCGACGCAATGGAATCACCAGGGCCCTGATTATGGCGAGCAATATCGTTCTGCAGTTTTCTATCGTAATGATGATCAGAAAAAGACAGCTGAAAAGCTGATAAACCTGCTCAGGGAAAAGGGTCTGGATGTTGTTACTGAAGTTAAAAAAGCTTCACCTTTCTGGAAAGCTGAAGATTACCATCAGGATTATTATGAGCACAAGGGAACTCTTCCTTACTGTCATGGTTATGTGAAAAGGTTCTGATATTGGATATCTCTGTTTTTTCTGAAATCAAGTCTGTTCGAAGAACTTAATGAATTCTGGCTCCATGGGTTCTATGCGTTCGAAGTTCTTCCATTGGAAATCTTTCCGGTGGCCGTTGGCATCCCAGGAGTAAACATTCAAAAAGGTCTTGCCGAAAACCAGGTCAGATGAATCGAAGAATTTGGCAAAAGCAACCTGCTCGCCGGTATTTATATCATTACCGATAACGGATAGTTTCATGTGCAGTTTGAATTTCCCATGAAGTGCCTTTAGCAAGGCTTCTCTGAGTTTTTGATTACGCGGGTCATCCAGGTTAATATCATGATATAATATCCGTTCCAGATCGGGAAGATCGCGTTGATATTGAAATGCCCTGATCCTGGAATTATTTTCGATGGTCCATGCTTCAAACCTTCCATTCACGTCAATAATCGACCTGCCTTTGTTTCCAAGCCTGACAGAGAGCCAGTAATTATTATTCCGGTGACGAATATAGATTTTCTTCGTAGAGAAGATATCGTTCGGACGTTTGATGACAAAATAGACCAGCAGCCCTGAAAACATAGCCGTGAAAAAAATTGAGATGGCCGATTGAATCATTACCAAAGTCCTCCCGAGGCTGGTAACAGGATGAATATCACCATACCCGATGGTATGGAACGTGACAATGCTGAAATAAATCGATTGGGCAAAATCGAGTTTTTCTGTCTGAGGTTTTGCATAAGGCGTGAGTGCAATGCTGTTTGTAACATAGTAGCAATAAGCAAAAAATATTATAAACAAGGCATAAACGCAGAAGGAAAGAAAACAGAATCGCAGGATTTCCCGGGTCCTGATGGGAAAATTCATGTGCATCTGACCGGATTTTTGTCACCTCAAAGGTACGAAACCAGATTATTTTTTATCTGGAGAAGCGTTAAGCTGCTGAATTTTTATTTTGTCCTTTGCGGTTAAGCCGGAGAGGACTTCTATATTTATACCATCGGATAAACCGGTTTTTATCAGCCGTTTCTCAAATTTCTGGGGTGCTGTTTCAACTTCAACATATGTGGAATCACCTTCGAAAAGAAGGTCACCCTCACGGACAGCAAGGACTTTATCTTTCTTTTCCAGGACGATATCAGCATTCGCACTATAGCCGGCTCTTATAAACTGATCTTCTTTCAGATTGACATCGGCTTTTATTTCGAATTGTACAGCCCCATTTTCAACAACCCCTTTAGGGGCAATGTATTTCAAGGTCGCCTGGAAGGTGTCATTTTCAATGGCCCCGATAGAAAGGAGAAGTTTCATTCCGGGTTTGATCTTGCCAACTTCTGTTTCATCTACCTTCCCATTGAAAATCATGTCTCGTACATCCGCTACAGTAGCAATGGTAGTACCGGCATTGAAGGTATTCGCTTCGATTACACTGGTTCCGACCTTTACAGGAATATCAAGTATCATTCCATCAATGGTAGATGCAATAAGGGTATTGGTCACTTTCCCTGACTTTTTATTCACTCCTTCTCTGATAAGTTCAAGGTTAGCCTCTGCCGCATCCATTTCCTGGCGGGCATTTTTATAAGAAACCTGATAAGGCTGAAATTCTGATTGTGCTACGATACCTTGTTTAAACAGCTTCTCCTCACGGTCGTAGCTTACCTTTGCATCATCCAAAGCAATTTTTGCCCTGTCAACGCGGCCTTCTGCATTATTAAGGTTTACAAGGTCAGGAATAATCCTGACCTTGGCAATGTTTTGTCCTTGCTTGATATTCTTTCCCGGTTCAATATAAATCTCTTCCACGATTCCGGAAACAACAGGTTTAATCTCAATTTCCTTCCTGGGTATAACAGATCCTGTCGCAACCGTTTTTCTAGTAATAGACGTAATGAATGGAGATTCCGTCTTAAAAACGACTGCCTTTTGTTTAGATTTATTATATAAATAGACAATGGTGAGAAGAAAAATTGCAAGAATAATTACAAGTACAGCGATTTTAATTATTTTCTTCATAGATAGATATTAAACAGGTTCATATTGTTTTATAGTCATATTTTTATGCTATTCATATCTGAGTGCATCAATAGGTTTAACGGATACAGCTCTTCTCGCTGGAATAAATCCTGCAAGAGCTCCGGAAATAATAAGAATGCACAATGCCGTAATGGCTACTTTAAAATCGACCCCGGGATGAACAAACATTTCGGTATTCGCGCCTGAGGTGGTGAGCAGAAAATTAATAAGCTCAAGAAGGCCCACGCCAATAACCAGTCCGAAATAGCCTGCAAAGGTTGTTAGCACTATAGATTCGGTAATAATCTGGGTGATGATATTAAAAGGGGATGCACCCAAGGCTCTTTGTATCCCGATTTCCTTTGTCCGTTCTTTCACAACCACAAGCATTATATTACTTACACCGATGACTCCTGCCAGAAGGGTACCGGTACCTACTATCCACACTAGGAGGTGGATCCCAAAGAACAATCCCACCATCTTATCATATTCCTTCTTCAGGTTAAAATGACCGATCGCATCATCATCTGATGGGGCCACGGAATGTCTTTTCTTCAGTACTTCTATTGCTTTTCTTTCGACCACATCAACAGGGACATCGTCTTTTGAGGTAATATTAAAAAATCCAATGGTGTTGCCATAATTGAACGTACGCTGCAAAGTCGTGAAAGGCATAAATATTCGCTGATCATCACTGGAAGCAGCCTCGCCTGTGCGTTTTGATTTAAAGACTCCAATCACCATAAAATATACTCCATTGATCTGGATGTACTGCACCTTTTTCAAAAAGGATATCAACCACTCGCTGACCGATCACTACTACTTTTCTTTTCTCTTTAAGATCAAGGTCATTCAGGAACCGGCCTTCAAGCATATTTACCGGATCAATCTTGTTAAAAACAGGATAATCTCCGAAAAGCTGGAACTGGCCGGATTTTAGTTTCCTTACCACGTTACTTGAGCCGTCATAACCTCCAACATTGGTTCTCGGGGCCAGGTATTTAATCTCCGGGATTGCATCTTGCAACGCTTTGATGTCACTATTCTCGTAATCGAACCTTCTTCCCCGCGGAAAACCTTTGTAAGAAACAGAGGTCTGCTGTGCCCATATAAAAACACTATTGGTAGCCATATCACCAAAATTCTGAGTGACACCATTCTGTAACCCTGTTCCCGAACCCAGCATGATCACCAGCATGAAAATCCCCCAGAACACGCCAAAGGCGGTAAGGAAGGTTCTGAGCTTATTCTTCCTAAGCACATGATAAATTTCCTGCCAGCGATCCAGATCAAACATCATTCTTAATTGAAAATCATAGTAATATTATTCATCACGTAAAGCATCTACTGGTCTGACTTGTGAAGCTTTCATTGCCGGTACCAAACCGGCAATAGCACCTGCCACAATAAGAAGGATTGTAGCACCCACTGCGATGGAAAAATCTGCTTCCGGGTTTTTAAAAAAGTCGGTTGCCGGCATTTTACTTGAAACAAGCTCAAGCAAACCGATGCCCAGAACCAAACCGATATAACCTGAAAAGCCGGTAATAACAATTGCTTCCTGAAGTATCAGGCCGATGATTGACGATGGTGTAGCACCCAATGCCTTTCTGACTCCTATTTCCTTGGTTCGTTCTTTTACAACGATCATCATAATATTACTCACCCCAACCACACCAGCTATTATTGTTCCAATGCCTATGATCCAGATAAAAAGACGGATTCCTGAAAATAATGCATTGAACCTTTTTACATCCTCATTTTTATTCCAGACATCAATAGCGCGTGTATCTTTAATATCGTAAGTATGTGCACGGGAAAGCAGTGATTTTGTGTTCTCAACCATCAGATTTGCCTGCTCAGGAGTTGCTGTTCCTGTTGTGAATGAAATCTGCTGGATAACATTATCCCCATTGAAGATACGCTGCGCTGTAGAAATAGGGATATATATCCTTCGCTGTTCATTGTCATTCCTGCTGAAATCTCTGAAAATTCCGACCACTTTGAACAAGACCCCGTTGATGGTGATATATTTGCTCATGGCAACAGTATCACTTCCCTTGAACAGGGCAGATTTTACTTTTTCGCCAATTACAGCGACTTTTCTGAAATCGCGGATATCAATATTATTGACAAACCGTCCCTGCAATATTTCAATCTCTTTAATATAGCCGTAATCAGGATGGCAAGGAGATATGAAAAACGAGCCATATTGTTTTTTGTAAGAGGTAAGATTATTACCAAGGAAAAGCCGGGATGAAATACGATCATGACCTTTGATATTGGTTTTTAAAGAGTTATAATCTTCATTGGTAAATTTTATAGTTCGTCCTGTCTTCAGTCCTTTATATTTCATGCTTGTAACCCCACTGGTGATCCAAACACCATTGGTGGCTCCTCCTTTGAATTGTTCAGCAACACCATTCTCCAATCCTTTTCCCGAGCCCAGCAGAACAACAAGCATGAATATCCCCCAAGCTACACTGAACCCCGTAAGAAAAGTACGGAGTTTGTTCTTTTGAACCGTACTAAAAATTTCCTGCCATTTATCTAGCTCAAACATTCTGTTATTAATATTGGGAATCCCTAGTTGATGACAATCTCGGTGATAATACCGTCAGTGATACGTATCGTCTTTTGTGTCCGCAAGGCAATATCATGCTCATGTGTAACAATCACCATTGTGATCCCTGTGCGGTTGATCTCCTGAAGTATTTCCATCATTTCAAGAGATGTGACTGAGTCGAGTGCACCCGTGGGTTCGTCAGCCAGGATAACTTTTGGTTTTGCAATCAAAGCACGGGCAATGGCAATACGTTGTTTTTGGCCACCCGACAGTTCATTTGGAAGATGATGTGCCCATTCTTTCAGTCCCATTCTTTCCAGGTACTCCATAGCAATGAGATTGCGTTTTTTACGGCTCACCTTCTGGTAATACAATGGTAATGCCACGTTCTCCATCGCGTTTTTGAAAGAGATCAGATTAAAAGACTGGAAAACGAATCCAAGCAATTTATTCCGCATCGCAGCTGCTTTTCTTTCATTCAGCTTCCTGATTGCAGTACCGTCAAGTGAATATTCTCCAGTATCATAATTATCAAGGATCCCAAGTATATTAAGCAATGTTGACTTTCCTGAACCTGATGCCCCCATTACAGAAACCATCTCGCCGGCGTGAATTTCCAGGTCAATTCCTTTCAAAACATGTAATTTTGACTGGCCGGTTACATATGATTTATGAATGTTCTTTATATTGATCATGTAATGAATTAATAACTTAATTGGTTAACGTATATTAGACTCCTGTATTTCTCAAACGTTACAACTTCAGTATCAAAAATGCTATTTATTCAGGAAAATAGGAAATGTACTCGTTCTGATACTTCGAATTGTCGATGAATGTTGTTAATCGGAGGTTATTATCTGATAAACGGTGCCAGAAACGTGTAAATTTCCCGGATTATTGAATCATAGTCAGAATAAGAATTTATTGCAACCTGTTTCAGAAAGTGCCATGTTCCGGAATAGCCAGTACCCATAAGTTGCAATGACAACCCGAGAAGAAAAATACCGAACCCGGTTATGACCAGGAATGCAAAGAAATAACCTACTTTTCCGATATCTGACTTCGTCTTTTGATGATCTCCTGTACCTGTAAAACTGTGTTTTGTCCAGGAAAGTCTTGTTTCATCTATCGTAGAGAATATGTGAAAGGCAAGTGTAGCCCCGATAAAGCCATCATACCAAGGGAACCATCCTGTTGGAAGAAAAGGCCTCGCAAGAACAGCGATGAGGGTCAATGTAGGAAGGTAATAAGGAGCCAGTCCTATGAGAAGGTTCCCGAATTCACCACCAAAGTTCCCTGAATACTGAACCTGGCCTCCTCGTTTCGAGGTAACAATGAATTTGTGAATTCGTCTCAAAAAAAGAAAAGCTACCAAGGCATGCGTGAGCTCATGTTCAAAGGTCGAAATGACATGGATCTTCCTGATTACGATGAAATAAAAAGGAATCCCCAAAGCAAGTCCACAGACCAGTGGAATCCAGATATCAGGATTTCCTGCTATGACGATCAATGCATCCCAAAGGGCCAGAACCGATCCCGGAATGATGAACAAGGCTATTAAACCAAGGAGCAACCGCATGAGAACAATCGTTGGTAATTTATGCTTTGTTTTGAGTTGAAAGAATATGATTTTTGATTTTCAGAAGATACTTAATTGATTTTTAGCGCTTGGACCCTTCTTATTTTTATCATGTTCAATACAGAAGACTTCGGTTTCCTCGTATCGTGAAGCTACGACAATATGGACACCACCGGCATGTCTAATAAAGAGGTCGCGTACAATCTCAGGTGAGTTGTTTTCGGCAGAAAGGTGTGACAGAACCAGCAAACTCATAAAGGGAGGCCTATAAGTTTTAAATAGTTCCAGTGCCTGGTGGTTAGACAGGTGCCCATTGTCTCCCCGGATTCGTTTCTTCAGATAGACCGGATAATTCCCATCCTCCAGCATTTTTTCATCATAATTTGCTTCCAGGAAAGCGGCATGGCACTGGCTGAGGTTTTTAATAACATGCTCGCAGGCCATCCCGATGTCGGTAAAAACGCCAATTGAAATCCCATTCCCTTTAATCGTAAAACTGTGTGGCTCAGACGCATCATGTTTCTTAGGGAAGGCATGAATGCTTAATCCTCCAATATTTACTGGAACATCGGGGAAAACCGGTTTTACCAGATCGGGGTCAAGCCAGAGCCTGCTGTTGTTATGAGTAGCAGTAGTAATAAAAACCGGGAGCCTGTACTTCCGGGAGATGACTTCTACTCCGCGGATATGATCGGTGTGTTCATGAGAAATAAAGATGCCTTTGACCTTGCGCATTGATAATCCAAGACGGACCATCCGCCGTTCTGTTTCCCTGCAGGAGATACCGGCATCGACAAGTACAGCTTCATGCTCATTGCCAACATAATAGCAATTGCCATTACTTCCCGAAGCAAGTGAGGTTATGTAAAGAGGCATAATGATTGCAAAGGAACGGAAAAAGTCTTATAGCAGACCTTTTTAACTTCAAAGAATTTTTTTAACAAATTTAAATTTCCAGTATGGAGCATAGCGCATCGGCAAGTCAATCCACACGGGTGAATATACAACACTGCGTGGATTACTGAATGCCAGGAAACTGTTTTTCCCATGATATTTGCCAAAACCGCTATTCCCCACCCCACCAAATGGTAAATGATGATTGGCTATATGTATTAACGTATCATTTATACATGCTCCGCCTGAAGTTGTTTTGGATAATATTTCTTTGGCTTTTTTCTTTTTGCCAAAATAATAGAAGGCCAATGGTTTCTCTTTTTCATTGATATAAGAAATCACCTCATCAATTTTATGGAATGTCAATACAGGCAAAATAGGCCCGAAAATTTCTTCCTGCATTATTGGAAATTCGGGGTTGACATCATCAATGATGGTCGGCGATATATATTTGTCATCAGCATCCATTGTCCCTCCATAGACTATTCTCCCATGCTCCATCAATTTTTGAAGGCGTGTAAATGCGCGTTGGCTGACTATCCTTGGATAATACTTGCTCAATTGAACATCAGGACCATACATCTTATGAAAGTTATCAATTATCTTTCTTAGTAATTCTTGTTTAACTGATTGATGTACAAACAAATAATCAGGGGCGATGCAAGTCTGCCCGGCATTAATTGTTTTTCCCCAGGCGATACGTTTTGCTGCTTTACTAATATCTGCATCAAAATCAACTATGCAAGGACTTTTTCCTCCCAATTCCAAAACTACAGGTGTCAGATTTTCAGCGGCCGCTTTCATTACAGCCTTTCCCACAATTGGGCTCCCTGTGAAAAAGATCATATCAAACCTTTGTTTTAAAAGGATTTCATTTATATTACGGTCTCCCTGAACTATTGAAATATAACCCGATTCAAAGGTTTCATGAATCAGTTCTTCCATAACCATGGCTATATTGGACGCATATGGCGAAGGTTTAAGCATTGTGCAACAACCTGATGAAATTGAACCTACGAGAGGATTCATCAGAAGCTGAAAAGGATAATTCCAGGGAGCAATAATAAGCGTGACCCCAAGGGGTTCGTAAATAATTTTAGCAGATGAAGGAAGAAGATGAAAAGGTGTATTGACCGACCTAGGTTTTGTCCACTGTTTAAGGTGCTTAAGATGATAATCAATTTCTTGTAAAACAATGCTTATTTCGGTCAGGTAAGATTCTTCGAACGATTTATGTAAATCTTTCCACAGAGCACCGGTAATTTTCTCCTCATAACGAATGATGTTTGCCTTAAATCGTTTGAGCATTTTAACCCTGAAACTTAAGCTTTTAGTCTGGTCAGTTCCGTAAAAACTCCTAAGTTCATTCAATAGATTTTCAATAATCTTTGTAGAAGTGTCTTCCATGATTTAGCTTTAAGAAGTAAAAATAGTCAAACCTTATTAACTTTGGTTTATAATTTTCTAACACTATGAAAACAAAAGTAAGAGCAATAATTACCGGTGCGACGGGTATGGTCGGTGAAGGCGTATTACATGAATGCCTGCTGCATCCTGATGTAGAAGCAGTTCTGGTGATCAACCGCAGACCATGTGGCGTATCCCATGATAAACTGAAAGAGATCATTCACAGTGATTTATTCGATCTTTCAACCATTGATAATCAGCTTAAGGGCTATAATGCCTGTTTCTTTTGTCTTGGTGTTTCCTCCATCGGCATGAAGGAACCGGAATATACAAGAATCTCTTATACACTGACCTTAAATGTGGCACAAACATTAAGCAGGCTCAATCCCGAAATGATATTTTGCTACGTATCTGGAGCCGGAACGGACATTACAGAAAAAGGCAGAATAATGTGGGCAA
>JBEKQA010000004.1:0-39776 GCA_049520195.1 Bacteroidales bacterium | reverse complement strand
GGATAGAGACACGAAACAAAGCACCGGCTCCCTCTGCATCCGACCCTGTGATTATGGGAGTGTGGAGGTAATAAAATCCATGATCATTAAAATACTTATGAATGGCAAAAGCCATGGCATGCCTAATACGCAGGATAGCTCCAAAGGTGTTTGTACGAGGACGCAGGTGGGCAATTTCTCTAAGAAACTCGAGCGTATGCCCTTTTTTTTGCAATGGATATGTTTCTGCATCTGCAGTTCCCAGCACTGTAATCTCTTTTGCCTGAATTTCAACGGGTTGTCCTGAAGCGGGGGATTCAACCAGGATTCCTTTCACTTCTAAACATGCTCCTGTGGTGATTTGTTTCAGAAGATCATCGCTGAAATTGGTGACTTCAGCAACAACCTGGATATTATGAATTATTGAGCCATCATTCAATGCAATAAAATTGATGTTTTTATTTCCCCTTTTTGTTCTGACCCAGCCCCTGATTAAATATTCTCTGCCGATATCCTTTGACTTTAGTAAATCCCGGATTTTAACCTGTTGTAAATTTTCCATTTGAACATCATTGTTGAAGGCGCAAAAATAAGGGAAATAACGGTTTCAGGCAAAGTGTTTTTTTTGTTACCTTTACATCTTAATCCATGGCCCGGATAAAATCAGGCATGGATAAATTTTTAATCATTCCCTGAGATCATAAAATAAAATGCAAGACTCTTTTGAAATAACTCCAGTAAAGACCTGGCTTCCTGCAGAGAAACTCCCTCTGGTTATTGCCGGACCCTGCAGTGCTGAATCAGAAGAGCAAGTAATGAACACGGCCAGGGAGCTGGCAAAAATACCACAGGTTAAAGTTTTCCGGGCAGGGTTATGGAAACCCCGTACACGGCCGAGTTCTTTCGAAGGCGTTGGTAAACGGGGACTTCAATGGCTTAAGAAGGTAAAATCTGAGACAGGTTTGCTCACAACTATAGAAGTTGCCAATCCTAAACATGTTGAAGAAGCCCTCAACCATGGTATTGATATCCTGTGGATCGGTGCCCGAACTGTTGTAAACCCTTTCTCTGTTCAGGAGATCAGCGAGGTCTTACGTGGTTTGGATATTCCTGTAATGGTCAAAAACCCGTTGAATCCAGATATTAAGATCTGGATCGGAGCATTGGAAAGATTGAACCATGCAGGAATCCGGAAACTTATTGCCATTCATCGCGGATTTTCATTTTTTACCCATTCTCCATACCGGAACTCTCCCATGTGGGAAATCCCGATCGAATTGAAAAGATTATATCCTGAATTACCTGTTTTGGTTGACCCCAGTCATATATGCGGGGAGACCAGCCTGTTGTTTTCCATTGCTCAGAAAGCAATCGACTTGGAAATGGATGGTTTGATGATCGAAGCTCATATCCGTCCTGAAGAAGCCCTGACAGATAAAGAACAACAGATAACTCCCGGAAAATTAAAGGAATTACTTTCCGGCTTAGTCATCCGCAAGGAACATGGGACCATCGAATTTGAGAATAAACTTGAAGAACTCCGTTCGGAAATCGATAAGCTGGATGAAGAGCTGATCGAGATACTGGACCGCCGGATGAAAATTATTGAAGATATAGGTAGGTACAAGAAAGAGAATAATATCACTATTCTTCAATTGAAACGCTGGAGCAGGGTTATCCATGAGCGGCTGGACGCAGGTGTTCATCTAGGATTATCCCGGGAATTCCTGGTTAAATTGCTTGAGTTAATTCATGAAGAATCAATCCAGCGACAAGCAGATGTTATGAACAAAGATCAATGAATTACATCCATCTCCTGATCTTAAAATAGATAATCACAAATAGGGCAATCACTGCCATTATTCCAGAAACAATAAGATCAGATTGCAAATGTTCCATTACCGGATATTTGATCACTAAACTATAAATGACAGCAATTAGAGTAAGAGGGAGAAATATCGAAGTCATCAGGGTCAGAATCCTCATAATCTCATGGGTCTTATTTACCTGAAGAGAATCAAAAGTCTTTGAAAACCCGATGATCAACTCACGGTCATCCTCGATAATGTCCCACGCCCGCTGATAAGAGTCCATGATATTCCCCCAGTAATCTTCCATTTTATCTGCAAACCCTTTAATTGCCCCGCTTTGGAGTTTATTAAAAAGGACCATTTGGGGCTTCAGAATGGTATTCAGCAGAATGACATTTTTTCGTGTTACTGAGATCTTCTCGATTGTTTTTTCCGGTTTCCTGCTGAAAAGTTCTTTACCACATACATCAACGGATTTATCGACAATATCAACCAACTTTCTTGTATCATCCATCACATATTCAAGGAGTTTGTACAGCAATTCGTCACTGGATCCTACATAGATTTTTTGTTCTGTCAATGACTCATTTTGCTCTTGTTTAAGTAATTCCTTGATCAGCCAATGTGATTTACCTATCGTAATCAGGTAATCTTTCCCCCAGAATACTTTAAGTTCCCTGGCTTCCAGGAATTCTCCCTGCATATCCATTACCGGAAAGTGGAGAATGAGGAAATGGTAATCCTGGTAGCTGTCAATCTTAGGTCTCAGATTTACAAGGCTTTTACAGTCTTCAATATCGAGTGGATGAAAATGATAATAATTCTGAAGCCCTTGCAATTCATCCTCAGTCGGCCGAAAGAGATGTGACCATCTGAGTGTTCCGAGTTTAACTGTTTCAATCATAGAAAGATGATTTTATTGAAGCCTGAGACTTACATTTTCCCTTTCCCATTTTTCCATTTAAAGGTCATGATCATATGTTCTATATCCTTTTTTAAAAAATCAATCACCGGGGACAGGGAATCATTATTGGGAACAAGGTCGAAATACAGGGCACCCCTGACAAAATTCTTTGTGCTATCGGTGAGATAGAACTGGTATGTCGAGGCAGCATCAGAACCACTTATCTGATAAACCAGTCCATACACTCTTTCGCTTGTATCAATATATTCCCTCTGACTGATGGCGTTGGCTTTCGGTATATGCTTATTAACCAGAGTATGAGCGTCATTCAGATAAACAGCCAGGTTATTTTGAATTTTTTTATAACTAATATGAAGCTGAGCATGATAAGGATAGTAAACAATATTTATCCAGTAAGGTTCAGCCATTTTAGAGCTGTCAGGAAATATTTTCGAGTAAACCGGGTACTCAAATGTGAACGGAAAAGCAGTGTCAAATTTCCTGTATTCCTTTTCCGGGAAATCAATTCTGTAGTAGCCACTGGGCTTTGGGACGTAGTTGCCACGGCATGAGAACAGGACGATCAGGATCAATGCGGGTACAAGCGGCCGGTTTATTTTCATGAATCTGTTTCTATGAGAATTCTAAAAAGGGAGATCGTCCTCAGGCATGGTTGACTCCAAACTTCCACTTTCCTTTTCGGTAATTCCGGGAGCAATTGATTCCGGGGCTCCTTCACGTCTTGGTCCGCCAAGCATGGTCATCGAATCACCAATAATTTCAGTGATAGAGCGTTTCTGACCTTCCTTGTCTTCATATTCTCTCCTGTGGATCTTTCCTTCCAGGTAGATTGTATTTCCTTTCTTGAGATAACTCTCAGCAATGTCGGCAAGTCCTCTCCACAGAACAATATTGTGCCATTCAGTATGCTCAGTTTTCACACCATCCTTATTTTTATAAACTTCTGTTGTTGCAAGTGAAAAAGATGCTTTTTTTGCACCACTTTCCAGGCGCATAATATCCGGGTCCTTGCCAAGATTTCCAATTAAGATCACTTTGTTAATTCCTGTTGCCATGATGTTTCGTTTTTAATTAAATACTCCGTGAACAAAAATACAAATAATGTCCGGCCGGTTTCATTATTTTTACATTAATCGGATAAAATTGAAAAGGTAATAAAAATTCAGCTTATTTTTTCAGCTCCCTAACCTGTTTTAATGAATAAAGGGCATTATGATTAGTGTAATAGATAAGCTAACCAGGATTACGATCGAGACCCATCCAATAATGTTCTGTATTGGCTTGTTCACATGTTCGCCCATGATCTTTTTATTATTCACAAGCAGGATCATGCATAGCAGAACTACGGGTAGAAGAAGCCCATTGAGGATCTGCGACCATAATGTGATCGCAATCAGGGGGGCATTAGGCATCAGAATGATAAGACAACCCAAGATGATAATGCCCGTATACAACCAGTAAAACTGAGGTGCTTCTTTCCATTTTTTATCAATGCCGGCTTCAAATCCAAATGCTTCGCAAACATAAAAGGAGGTTGCTATTGGCAAAATAGTTGCGGAGAAGATCGATGCAATGAACAAACCGAATGCGAATACCTGGGATGAAATTGCTCCGGCCAAAGGTTTCAGGGCCATGGCAGCATCTTTGGCTTCATTGATAACAACATTATTAACATTCAGGGTTGAGGCACAGGCGACGATGATGAAAAAGGCTACAACTACAGTTGCCAGGCATCCCACTATGATATCCAGAAGGATAAATTTGTATTGCGTTATTTTTAATCCCTTTTCTATCACGCTCGACTGCATATAAAATTGCATCCAGGGAGCGATGGTCGTACCTATAATACCAATAATCATTGCGATGCCCTGGGTATCCACTTTCATTTTTGGATGGATGATAGAGTGTCCGATTTCATTCCAATGCGGTTTACCCATCAATGCAGAGACAATATACATAAGTAAAGCAGCACTGAAGATCAGGAATATACGCTCGGCAATCTTGTAATTTCCCTTGACAACCATGATCCAAACTATGAATGCCACGATAGGTACTGAAATATATTTACTGACACTAAAGATCTCAAGACTTCCTGCTACTCCTGCAAATTCCGTTGTGGTATTCCCGATATCAGCAATTAACAAACCAATGAAGATAAAAAAAGTGATCTTGACCCCGGCATTCTCCCTGATCAGGTCGGCTAATCCTTTCCCGGTAACGATACCCATGCGTGCGTTCATTTCCTGGATGATAACAAGAACAAGGAAAGAAGGGATCAGTGTCCAGATCAGGTTATAGCCATATAAAGCCCCTGCAATTGAATAGGTCGTGATTCCACCGGCGTCGTTATCAACACTACCGGTTATGATGCCAGGACCGAGTATTGCTGCGAACAAAGCTATGTTGCGCCATATCGATTTTCTTCTCATCGCAAAAGTCATGACGAGTCCTCCTGAGATTAGCGGGTTTTTCTCCGGTTTAACAGGTCTTCTACAATATCCTCAACAACCACCACGCCTTCCATTTCCATGTCATGATTAATGACAGGGACGGCAAGCAGGTTGTATTTAGATACCATTTCGGCCAGGGAATCGACTTTATCCTGGTCAAAAACTGTTCTGGGTTTATGCTTTGATAATTCTTTTAGTTTTAAAGATGGATCAGCAATAATCAGCTCCATAAGAGAGATGGCGGAAACCAGCTTATTTTTTTTATCCGTAACGAAAATCGAATAAATGTTTGATGGTTCGGGGTGTACTTTTCTAATTTCACTAATAGTCTCTTCAACAGTCAGTTCCTCATTAAAGGTGAGGAAGTCGGTATTCATGATCGAGCCAACCACTTTATCGGGGTATTCGAGTAATTCCCTAACTTCTTCAGATGATTCTTTCTCCATCTCATCGAGGATTTTGATAGCTTGCTCTTCTTCAAGGACATCCAGCAGGTCAGCAGCCTCATCGGCAGGCATTTTCTCGAGAAGGTCGGCCATCTTTTCGACAGGCAGGCTTTCTGCAATTTCTATCTGTGCTTTTGGTTCGAGTTCCTCAAGCACATCGGCAGCCTGTTCTTCATCCAATGATGCAAAGACGGAAGTCCGGGTTGCTTTGTCAAGATCTTCAATGATATCTGCAAGGTCCGAGGGATGTAAAGTATGCAGTTTGGAAGATGATTTCGAAAGTTTAATACTGGAATTTGAAAAGTCGACAGTTTCAATATCATCCCAAAGGATCATCTTTCCGGGGATACTGACATTTATCGGATCCAGTGCAGTTTCAAGGAATCTGCCGATACCTATGCGACGTAAAAGTCCTTCTATGCCAACATCGACGGCGATTGCATAGGAGCCGGAAGGGATCTGAACCATCCTGACATCATTGACACGTACCAGTTTTTTTCCATTTATATCAACGATCTGCTTATCGAGGATATTCTCATTAAGCCAGAGGTAGTTAACGGCGTTTGCTTCAGTGGTTTCATGCACCTCATAACAGGTGACTTTCAGATTTCTTTTAAATCTCTTAATCTCGAAAGTGGCAAAATCATAAATCTTCGTATCAGCACCTACCCTTGTTTTAACTGCTATGACCCTTGGCCGCAAGGGTTCAGGATCAGGTCCTGACTGTAAAGTAGTGTCGATCAGGAAATCCTTAATCACTCCAAGGATCTTTCCTTCTGGAGAACAAAAGCGCTTTCCAAGAATCTGGCTTAAGTAGAAAGTGGTCTGTAATGTCATGAATGCCTCCTTCCTTCGTTTTGTTACCCGGAAGGCGACAACTAGCGGTTAAGGCAGGTTGAATATCCCAGCAGGTAGCAGGTTATTGATTATACTTCGTTTCGCCGGTCCGTCGTCCATTTTGCAATTCAACATTGATTACGCGGCAAAAATAAAATTTTTATCTGATAATAGAAAATTAATAAATAGTTAATCAATAAGCCAAATGCCAGGTTTTTGATTTTTAATCTGATCCGGGCGTTTTATAATAAGGATATACCTTGAGCGAAGGAAGAGCGAACAAAGTCTATAGAGAGTCTATAGAAAGTCTATAGAAAGTCTATAGAAAGTCTATAGAAAACTTGTATAAATTATGATCAGAGTACTTACAATCAAGCGATTAAAAAAGTAAAAAAAATCAACTTTTAGCCTAATGTGTTAATTATCAGTTAATTAATTATGCATCAGTAATCTATTACCGAGATAGCTCCAGAATATATTTGTCTATTAATCTTGGAAGCGGATATTTTGATATATCGCTTAGGTTGATCTTTAAAAAAGGAAGATCAATATTCACCGGGGCTTCTATGTGATAGAACTTTGCCACGATGATCTGGTGTGTCAGGATATGGCGCCTGGCTTGAGATATGTTGAGTAATTTAATATTCCCGGCGGGGAAAATAGCTTGCCATTCTTTTGATTTGATGAGAGTTTTATGGCTTATTACTTTTTCTTTTTCAATTAATGGAAAATCAAACAGATTTTTCCAAATATCATTTCCGGTTCTTTTCTTCAAAAAGACTGTATGCTTCATACCTCTTCCGGCGGTGATTATCAGATAATGGAAATAGCGTGTCCGTTGACTCTGTTTCTTTGAGCGTACCGGAAGATCATTGACTATCTTTTGTTGAAAAGCTAAGCATCCTGAGTTTAGCGGGCATGTCCTGCAATCCGGAACCGGTTTGCATTGTATTGCGCCGAATTCCATGATAGCCTGGTTAAAATCGCCCGGATGCCGGGGATTTATAACCTTTTTTGTTATTTCCAGAACAGCCTGTTTCCCTTTTCCAGAGTCGACAGGTTCTTTGATTCCAAAGAAGCGGGTAAAAAGGCGAAGGACATTACCATCCACCACCGGAGCGGGGATTCCATAAGCGATGGAAGCGATGGCGGCGGCGGTATAATCGCCAATACCTTTTAACTTCCTGATCTCTTCAAAGGTTCCGGGGAAAATTCCTTTATAAAGGTTCATGATCTCTTTTGCCGCAGCATGCATGTTCCGAGCTCGGGAATAATATCCCAATCCCTGCCAGATCTTAAGAACTTCTTCTTCGCCAGCTTCTGCTAATGATTGAATATCAGGAAACTTTTGAAGAAACCGAAAATAGTAATCAAGGCCCTGGTTTATCCGTGTTTGCTGAAGAATAATTTCTGACACCCAGATATGGTAAGGGTCTTTGGTTTTCCTCCAAGGAAGATCCCTTTTGTTCTTACTATACCAATGCTCCAATATCCGGGTAAACTCCATGTCGTGTAAAAAGTCAGAATGAATTGTGCAATCGGGATTAAGGAATTAAGGATCGAAAGTACATATAAAATAATTTCATCGACCGGAAAAGACTTATTCCTTCAATTTTATCGTCCGGGAGTACTTAACTTTAAGGAATTTATGAATTTATTTCCTTGTCTATCAAAATTATTCTATATTTGCTCCCCCGTTTTGACCAATAAAAACATCATAATTAACAGAATAACTAACAAAAATAAACATGACAAAAGCAGAAATTGTAGCAGATATTGCTAATAAAACAGGAATCGAAAAAGTAGCCGTTCAGGCAACTGTTGAAGCTTTTATGGAAACTCTGAAAAGCTCAATGATCCATGGACAAAACGTTTATTTAAGAGGATTCGGAAGTTTTATCATTAAAAAAAGGGCAGAGAAAACAGGCAGGAACATTTCCCGGAACACGACCATTATTATTCCCGCTCACAACATTCCGGCATTCAAGCCTGCCAAGACCTTTGTTAACAAGGTAAAGTCAAATGTTAAAACAAAGTAATTTTATTAAAAAAAACGATTATGCCAAGCGGTAAAAAAAGAAAGAGACATAAGATGGCTACCCACAAGCGGAAAAAACGCTTGCGTAAGAACAGACATAAGAAAAAATAAACCTATGATCATAGCCTCCTGTTGTTTTTCAATAACAGAAGGCTATGGTTATTTGTTCTTTCCTCGCCCACTGCCTGCTACAATTCCTTAGGTCATTGACATCACTGGCTACCCACCCGTGAACAGGAATTTAAAAATATAAAGAGTGAATAAGGAATTAATCATTAATTCGACCTCCAATGAGGTCGAAATCGCGCTTCTTGAGGAAAAGCAACTTGTTGAATTAAACAAGGAGAAATCGAACAGCGAATTTGCTGTAGGAGATATTTACCTGGGAAGGGTCAAGAAGATCATGCCCGGGTTGAATGCCGCTTTTGTGGATGTTGGTTACGGGAAAGATGCATTTCTACATTACCTTGACCTGGGCCCCCAGATCAATTCTCTTATAAAATACACTAAAACAGCCTTTTCCAATACCCCCGGGCTTTCCATCGGAGATCATAAGATGGAAGATGATATCCAGAAATCTGGGCGTATAAATAATGTGTTGAAGCCCAACCAACAGATCCTTGTTCAGGTTGCTAAAGAACCGATTTCGACGAAAGGGCCGCGTGTGACATCGGAGCTTTCATTTGCAGGAAGATACATTGTGTTGATCCCCTTTTCCGATAAGATTTCCGTTTCACAGAAAATAAAAAGTTCTGATGAGCGTAACCGGTTAAAACGTCTCATTGCGAGCATTAAACCAAAAAACTGCGGGATCATTATCCGCACCGTAGCTGAAGGGAAATTAGTTGCAGACCTGGACACTGATCTCCGGAATCTTTACAAAAAATGGGAGATAACCTCACAAAAGTTAGCAAATGCTAAAGCCCCACAAAAGATTATTGGTGAGATTGACCGTACTTCAGCCATACTTAGGGATGTTCTGAATGAAGATTTTAATAACATTATTGTCAACGATCCTGCTTTATACGAAGAAATACGGAGTTATATCCTGAAGATCTCACCTGATAAAGTAAACATCGTTAAACATCATTCCGGTAAGACACCCATCTTTGAGCATTACGGTATCGACAAGCAAATCAAAGCTTCATTTGGTAAGACGATCACCATAAAAAGCGGTACATACCTTATCATCGAGCATACCGAGGCACTGCATGTTATCGACATCAACAGCGGGCACCGTGTAAATTCTGAGCAAAACCAGGAAGCCAATGCGCTGGAGGTGAACCTTGAAGCAGCCACAGAAGTGGCCAGGCAATTAAGGTTACGTGATATGGGAGGCATTATCGTGATCGATTTTATCGACATGAACCTGGGGTCTAACAGACGAAAACTCTTTGATCGGCTGAAAGATGAGATGAAGAGAGACCGTGCCAAACACTCTATTCTTCCGCCAAGTAAATTTGGTCTGGTACAGATAACCCGGCAACGAGTTCGTCCTGAGATGAATGTGCAGATCCTGGAAAAATGTCCTACCTGCGATGGCACGGGGGAAATAAGACCCAGTATCCTGATAACTGATGATATTGAGAACAACATAAGCTACCTTATCCGGGAACAGAACGAAAAATACCTTTTACTTTGTGTGCATCCTTATATATATGCGTATTTTACAAAAGGATTTTTCAGCAGGAAGCTGAAATGGTTCTTCCGTTTTAAAGGAAAGATAAAACTTCAAGCGATGCCATCTTACCACTTTTTAGAATACCATTTTTTTAATAAGGCAGGAGACGAGATAAAGATGTAAATAGCGAAATAGCGAAAGTGCCTTTATACAAAAGGTAAATGCTATTCAGGTATGGACATTTCATAATTCTAAAATCATAAATTGTAAATTATAATTCAAAATGACTGTTGTTGTAAGTGGAATCAGGCCAACGGGGAATCTTCATCTCGGAAACTATTTCGGGGCGTTAAAAAGTTTTATCCGTATGCAGGAAGAGAACGAGTGTTTTTTCTTCATTGCCGACTATCATTCTCTTACCACGCATCCTACACCCGCAGATCTTCATGGCAATGTAAAGAATGTACTTGTTGAATTTCTAGCGTGCGGACTTGATCCTGAAAAAGCTACACTATATATTCAGAGTGATCTTCCGGAAACAGCAGAGCTCTACCTGCTTCTCAACATGAATGCCTATGTGGGGGAGTTGGAAAGATGCACATCCTTTAAAGAAAAGATACGCATGCAGCCTCAGAATGTCAATGCTGGACTTCTCACCTACCCGACCCTGATGGCCGCAGACATTATTATTCACAAGGCAGACAAAGTACCTGTAGGGAAAGACCAGGAACAGCATCTGGAGATGACACGCACATTTGCTAACAGGTTCAACCGTCTTTATCGTGTTGACTATTTCCCTGAACCGGTTGCTTATACATTTGAGGAAGAACTTGTCAAGATCCCGGGATTGGATGGAAGCCTCAAAATGTCTAAATCTGAAAATGAAAACAGCGCAATTTTTCTTGCTGATCCGCCAGACGTGATCCGTAAAAAAGTGATGCGCGCTGTTACCGATGCAGGTCCCACCGAAATGAACCAGCCTAAACTTCAGCCTATTGAGAACCTTTTTAGCCTCATGAAAACAGTTTCTTCTTCCGATACGTATATACATTTCAGCAATCTCTATGATACTTGTCAGATCCGGTACGGAGATATGAAAAAACAACTTGCTGAAGATCTGATCCTTTTCACAGATCCTTTCCGTGAAAAGATAAAAGAATTGCATAGCAATGAAAGTTACCTTAAAAAGGTTATTGAACTGGGTGCTAATAAAGCCCGTTCAAGTGCACGTAAGACTATACATGAAGTCAGGGAAATCATTGGCTTTAAGAGCTTTTAACTACTCGCTCTGAAGAAGATTTCCCAATCAAAGGTCATATCCTAATTTCTTATGCCAGACACTTCTCCCATCCAAGAAACTGTAATTCTGGTTGGTGTTGCCTATCATCAGCAGGATTACTCAACTGTGGAAGAGTACCTGGAAGAGCTCGCATTCCTGGTGGATACTGCAGGAGGCATCCCGGTAAAAAAATTTATTCAGAAGCTGGAATATCCTGATCCAAGGACTTATGTCGGCAAGGGAAAGCTGGAGGAGATACGAGCGTATATTTCAGATCATGACGTGGATATTGCTGTATTTGATGATGAACTTTCACCGAGTCAGATACGGAATATTGAGAAAGAGCTAAAGTGCAGGATACTGGATCGTAATAATCTTATCCTGGATATATTTGCCAGGAGGGCCAGGACGGCTCATTCACGTACCCAGGTCGAACTGGCACAATGTGAGTACCTGCTTCCACGGCTAACTCGGATGTGGACACACCTGGAAAAGCAACGGGGGGGGATTGGTCTCAGGGGGCCAGGAGAGCAGGAAATTGAGACTGACCGCCGGATTCTTCGTTACCGGATCTCATTATTGAAGAAAAAACTCGAGGAAATAGATAAACAGAAGGCTACACAGCGAAAGAACCGCAGGGAGCTTGTCCGGGTGGCGCTTGTTGGATATACCAATGTCGGAAAATCAACAGTGATGAATTTGCTCAGCAGATCCGATGTGTTTGCTGAAAACAAATTATTTGCGACGTTGGACACCACTGTTCGCAAAGTAGTATTCAACGCACTGCCATTTTTGTTATCAGATACAGTGGGTTTCATCAGAAAATTACCACACACGCTGATCGAATCATTCAAATCTACGTTAGATGAAGTAAGAGAAGCCGATATCCTCATCCACATCGTGAATATTTCACATCCTGCCTTTGAAGAACAGATAGACGTAGTGAATCAGACGCTGACAGACATCGGCGCCTCAGATAAACCTATTATAATGCTTTTCAATAAGATCGACAAGTATACTCACATTGCCAAAGAAGAAGATGATCTTTCTCCTGTCCGGAAAGAAAACCTGACACTAAACGATCTTGAGAATACCTGGATGGCTAAGAGTAATATGCCATCCATTTTTATTTCTGCAACTGAAAAAAAGAATATCGATGTGCTGAAAAACCTGATCTACAGCGAAGTATTGAAGATAAGGCAACTCCGGTATCCTTCTTTGACCTTGTAAAAGTACGCTATCCATGACCGGAGAATGAATAATTAATTATGATTTATTCTCTATATTTGCCTTGTTACAGCTGAAATCATTATTATTGCCGTATGAAAAAGTACCACCTGCTCCTGTTATCGGTTCTTTCAGGATTGTTCATGGCAGCAGCCTGGCCTATGCGGGGATTTCCCGGGTTACTATTTGCCGGGTTTATTCCCTTACTGATCATAGAAGATTCCATTTACAGGCATCCACTGAAATTCATAAAATTCAGTTTGCTTTTTTATTCATATCCTGCTTTTCTCATCTGGAATGGGCTAGCAACCTGGTGGATATACAATTCAACCGGAGGGGGAGCGATCATCGCCATAGCGGTGAACTCTCTTTTCATGACGATCATTTTTCAGTTTTTCCATTTTACACGAAGAAAACTAAAAAACGACGTCACTGCCTACTCAGCGCTGATCTTTTACTGGATGGCTTTTGAATATCTTCATCTCAACTGGGATCTTAACTGGCCCTGGCTGAACCTCGGGAATGGATTCTCGTCTTATTACAAGTGGGTTGAATGGTATGAATATACAGGTACTTTCGGTGGGACTTTTTGGATTTTAGTTGCCAATATCTTATTGTTCCAAATCATTTATCCAGGGTCATTCAAACGGACCGCTTATGATAAGCAGAGAATAAAGCAATTCCTTTTAATTCCTTTATTGCTGATCTGGATCATTGTTCCTTTGATCATATCCAATTCAATTTATCATTCCTATAAAGAGAAAAGTAATCCGGTAACTATTATAGTAGTCCAGCCTAATCTTGATCCCTATAAGGAACAATATACAGTTCCGCCCGTGGAGGTTGTAGGAAGAATTATGAAACTGGCCGAGCCTTATCTTGACAGCAATACTAACTTTCTTGTTGCTCCTGAATCGGCTATCCAGGAATATATGTGGGAGAATGACATCAGTACGTTTAAGAGCATCGGTCTCCTGGATGATGTACTAAAGAAATATCCAAGGCTGAATCTACTTGTGGGAGCTTCAACACGCCGTGAATTTGCTCCCGGGGAAGAAATCAGCAATACTGCAAGAAAATATACGGATGCCGATATCTATTATGATGAATACAATACTGCCATGCTCCTGAATTCAAGAGACAGCATTCAACTGTATCATAAATCGAAACTTACGCCTGGGGTCGAAATCCTTCCCACCTATAAACATTTTAAACTATTGGAGAAACTGGCGATCAACATGGGTGGAACCGTAGGGAGTTTGGGGATTGATAAAATCCGCAAAGTGTATACCACTGTCAATACCGTAAAAGTGTCGCCTGCCATTTGCTATGAATCGATATTCGGGGAGTTCTTTTCCGAATTCGTGAAGAATGGAGCGGAAGTGATGATGATAATCACTAATGACGGATGGTGGGGAAATACCGCAGGTCACCGGCAGCATTTCTCATTTGCCTCACTCAGGGCTATCGAAACAAGACGCAGTATTGCCCGCTCAGCTAATACTGGAATTTCTGCCTTCATCGATCAACGTGGGGACCCACACCAGGTGACAGAGTATTGGGAACCTGCCGCGATCAAAGGTGTAGTCAATGCTAATGACAAGCTTACTTTTTATGTGCAGCATGGGGATTACCTTGCCAGGATTGCAACCATCTTGGGAGGAATTATTTTCATACTCAGCCTGATCATGCATTTTATTACTAAGAAAAGGACATTTTATAAATAGTACGGTAAAAGAGTTTATAATCTTACTTCGAAATTCCATGAAAATACTCAGATTATCCGTTATAATTTCACTGACTATCCTGATATTCGAATCCTGCAATAATGCAACTCATAATCAATCCGCAGGAAATAGTGAAAAACAGAAGCAGGTTGAACAGCTGAAAGTTCCGCTATTTAATTCTGATTCGGCTTATACTTATGTAAAGGAACAGGTAGACTTTGGCCCCCGCGTTAATAATACTCCCTCTCATGAAAAATGTGCAGGTTTTCTTATCACCAAACTAAAGGAATACTGTCCTGATGTAATTGTTCAGAAAGGACAGGTTAAGGCCTTCAATGGTAAGATGCTGAATTTCAAAAACATTATTGCTTCTTTTAATCCGTCTACAAATGACCGGATATTTATTTGTTCTCATTGGGATTCCAGGCCTTTTGCAGATCATGATCCTGACGTTAAAAAACACAGGACCCCAATCCTCGGTGCCAATGATGGCGCCAGCGGGGTGGGGATCCTTCTTGAAATTGCTCGCCAGTTAAGTATTTCAAAGCCATCTATTGGCGTTGACCTTATTTTGCTGGATGCAGAAGATTATGGGGCCCCGGACGATATGCCCAGGGATGAACATTCAGATGACTGGTGGGGCCTTGGCTCCCAATATTGGGCGAATCACCCTCATAAAGCCAATTATTTTGCTAAATTCGGGATACTTCTCGATATGGTAGGAGCTTCAAATGCCACCTTCCTCCAGGAGAGGTTTTCACTTGAATATGCCCCCGCTATTGTAAGAAAGGTCTGGGATATAGCGGGTGAACTTGGATATTCGGCTTATTTTCCAATTGATACGGGTGGCTACATTACGGATGATCATACTTTCATCAATAAGATCCTGAACATCCCGACCATTGATATAATCCACCTTGTCAAAGATGCCAGCACGGGGGACACTGGTTTTTATACTTATTGGCATACGACAAAAGATGATATGAATTCAATAGATAAAACGACACTCGGTGTTGTAGGACAGACTCTTATGGCTGTGATTGCAAATGAAAAATAAAACTCAATCCCTGCAGGAATCAAAGTAATTCATTTGCCAGGTTGGCCAGTTCTGACCGTTCACCTTTTTCCAGTCTTACGTGAGCATACAGCGGATGTTTCTTGATCCTGTCGATCAGTGTGGAGAGTCCGTTACTCTGGGAATCAAGGTAAGGAGTATCAATCTGGAAAATATCACCTGTAAAAATGATCTTCGTGTTTTCGCCGGCACGTGTAATAATTGTCTTTACTTCATGGGGAGTAAGGTTCTGAGCTTCATCTACAATGAAACACACATTGGAAATGCTTCTTCCCCGGATATATGCCAGCGGAGTAATCATTAGTTTTTCATTTTCAACAGAATCGGCTATAACCTTGTATTCCTTATCCTTTTCACTGTATTGGTTCTGGATGAATTTCAGGTTGTCCCAGAGTGGTTCCATATAAGGATTGAGTTTTGATTTGATATCACCGGGAAGGTAGCCTATATCTTTGTTGCTCAGGGGCACAATTGGCCGTGCAAGGTAGATTTGTTTAAAGTCTCTTTTCTGTTCCAATGCGCCTGCAAGCGCAAGCAAGGTTTTACCCGTCCCGGCGATTCCCTGGAGAGTAACAAGTTTAACATTTGGATTAAGAATGGCATGAAAGGCAAATACTTGTTCTGCATTTCTTGGAGTGATCTTGTAACAGGCATGTTTTTCAATCTTCTCAATTCTTTCCGATTCAGGATTATAAAAAGTAAGAGCCGAGGTCTTACCGTTTTTGAGAATAAAATAATGGTTGGGAATCGGGTTTGTGATACCCACATATTCCGGTGGAATTGATCCGTCAGAATAGATCATGTCAATGACGGCTTTTTCAATTCCTTCGATCAGGGTTTTTCCGGAATAAAGAGAATCCACATCCTTGATCTTTCCTGTCTCAAAATCTTCGGCAGGGATATTTAAGGATTTTGCTTTAAGTCTGAGATTAATATCCTTGGTTACTAGTACGACTCGCTTGCCCGGGTTTTCAGCGATCATGATGAGTGCTGCATTCAGGATCCGATGATCGGGCTTATTTTCTCCAAATACTTTCACGGCATCCAGTTCACTCTGCTCATTCATTACTACTTTGAACTTACCTGCCTTGGGATGGTTTAACTGAATCCAGTTGGTCAGCGTACATTTGTCTGAAAGCTTGTCCATGATCCGGATAAACTCACGGGCTTCAAAGTTGATGGTATCATTCCCTTTTTTGAAGTTATCAAGTTCTTCAAGTACTGTGATGGGAATGGCTACATCATTGTCTTCAAAACTGTTTAGGGCATTGTGGTTATACAAAATAACCGAAGTGTCCAGGACGAATATTTTTTTCTCGGTGGACTTAGTTCTTGCCATAGAATACAGATTGGTTAATTCAAATGTAAATTAAGAATGATCATCCGGTATAAGAAATTTTATTAAGATATAAACAGATGAATGTTCACTGATTGAATAATATCCTGTATTTTCTCATATTAAGAAATTGAGAACCTTCAGACAAATCGTTTTATCTTTGTAACAAACTTTACTCCTTGCAGACAAGTTGACCCTAAAGCCCATGCCGGAAAAAAAACTATTTCTACTAGATGCCATGGCCCTGATCTACAGGGCCTTCTATGCTTTGAACAAGAATCCCCGTGTCAATTCCAAAGGACTTAACACATCTGCAATCATGGGTTTTGCCAATACTTTGTTTGACGTTCTTAAAAATGAAAAGCCCACACATATTGGCGTAGCCTTCGACACCGCGGCTCCTACACAACGACATATCGATTTCACTGAATATAAAGCCCAACGAGAAGAAGCACCTGAAGATCTTATCGCTTCTCTTCCTTATATCCGCGAACTGATCGAAGCATTTAACATTCCAACCCTGATCCTGCCAGGCTATGAAGCCGATGATATCATCGGAACACTTGCAAAGAAAGCTGAAGCACAGGGTTTTATAACTTACATGATGACTTCGGATAAAGATTTCGGACAACTTGTAAGTGAAAAAACTCTTATCTATAAACCTTCAAAATTTGGGAATCCTGCAGAGATCTGGGGTCCAAAGGAGGTGTGTGCAAAATTTGAAATTGATCGTCCTGAGCAGGTTAAGGATATCCTTGGAATTTGGGGAGATGCTTCAGATAATATTCCCGGTATCAAAGGTATCGGCGAAGTCGGCGCAAAAAAGTTGATTGCTGAGTTCGGCAGCGTGGAAAATATGATCGCACACGTTCATGAAATTAAAAACGACAAACTTCGTGAAAAGATAGAAGCCAACAAGGAGATGGCGCTTCTGTCGAAACAACTGGCAAGTATTCTCCTCGATGTTCCCCTGGAATTTGAAGAAGACAAACTGATTCTTGAACTACCTGATAAAGACCGTCTTAAAAAATTATTCGACGACTTAGAATTTCGCTTTTTCGCCCAAAGAGTTTTCACATGGCTCTCTACAAATCCATACTCCTCCACCGGGCAGCCTGCTGAAACAGATTCATTACCCTTGAAGACTGAGCCAGGCAAAAAACCAATAGAGCCATACATGCAGCAACTTTCTATGTTCAGCAATGCTCAGAACCCTGTAACTCTTACCCCCGTGAATGAAGATTCAGATTCAATATTCAGTACAATCCAGACTGTCCCTCACTCTTATCACTTGGCTGATACGACAGAGAAGCGTAAACAACTTATTGCTCTCCTGAAAAAGCAGGGATCTATCTGTTTTGATACCGAAACTACCGGTCTTGACACCCATGATTCAGAATTAGTCGGGATGTCGTTTGCCTTTAATCCTCACGAAGCCTGGTACATACCCTTGCCGGCAAACTATAATGAATCTCTTCAAATCGTCAATGAATTTAAAGAGGTATTTGAGGATGAAAATATCGGGAAGACAGGTCAAAACATGAAATTCGACATCTCGATGCTGAAATGGTACGATATCGACGTTAAGGGGAAACTATTTGATACCATGCTGGCACATTATCTTCTTCAGCCGGACCAGCGCCATAATATGGATTTTCTTTCCGAGACCTACCTCAGATATAAACCGGTCCCTATTGAAGCTCTGATCGGCAAGAAAGGACTGAAACAAGAAAACATGCGGGACGTCGATCTTGAGTTGATAAAGGAATATGCCGCGGAAGACGCCGATGTTACTCTGCAGCTCAGACAGGTGTTCGAACCAATGCTTACCTCGACTAATACACTGGAGCTTTTTGATAAGATTGAAGTACCTCTTGTCCCGGTACTTGCTTCTATGGAAGCAGAAGGCATTAAACTCGATTCATCAGCGCTCCATGATTATTCCGCAGAACTTTTACAGGAGATTAAAGTTCTGGAAGCCGGGATATTTGAAGATGCAGGAACATCATTTAACATTGCATCTCCGAAACAACTTGGAGAGATTCTTTTTACCCGATTGAAAATAATTGATAATCCTAAACAAACAGCAACCAAACAGTACTCAACCGGGGAAGACATCCTGACAAAACTCGTTAATAAACACCCGATCGTACAGAAAATATTGGATTACCGTTCCCTGACAAAACTCAAATCGACTTATGTCGATGTTCTTCCAACATTGGTCAGTGCGAGGGACGGAAGGATACATACATCTTACAACCAGGCTGTTGCAGCCACTGGCAGACTAAGTTCAAACAACCCCAACCTTCAGAATATCCCGATCCGGACCGAAAGAGGCAGGGAGATCCGTAAGGCATTTGTCCCTCGTAATGAAAATTTTTTGTTACTCTCTGCAGATTACTCCCAGATAGAATTACGGATCATTGCCCATTTAAGCCACGATAAAGAAATGATCGCTGATTTTAATGCAGGCCTCGATATACATGCAGCCACTGCCGCAAGGGTATATGGTGTTAAGCTCGGGGATGTGACCAAAGAAATGAGAAGGAATGCCAAGGCTGTTAATTTCGGGATCATCTATGGGATGTCATCATTTGGCCTATCAGAGAGGATGAATATTCCACGGAAAGAAGCCTCGGATATTATCCAGCAATATTTTGGCAGGTTTACCGGTATCAGGCAATATATAGATCAAACAATAGCTTCAGCGAGAAAGAATGGTTATGTCGAAACCATGATGAAACGAAGAAGGTATCTTCGTGATATCAACAGTGCCAATGCAACTGTCCGCGGATTTGCTGAACGAAACGCCATCAATGCCCCGATCCAGGGAACGGCTGCTGACATGATCAAGATAGCAATGATCAATATATATGATGAGATTTCCCGATTGAATCTGAGAAGCAGGATGATCCTGCAGGTCCATGACGAATTGGTTTTTGATGTGCATAAAAATGAGATTCAAGATTTAAGGGTATTGGCAAATGAAAAGATGAAAAATGCTATTCGATTGGACGTTCCTGTAGAGATTGAAATTAGTTCCGGCGGAAATTGGCTGGAAGCACATTGATCAAGGGACATTAATAATGAATCGATTTAACTTTATAACTTTATAAACTTAATAAACTGTTTTCCATGAGTTACAGTTCCGATAAAAGAGTAGTGATGTCCCTGGACGGAGGGGGCACGAATTTCGTATTCTCAGCAGTACAAGCTGAAAAAGAGATCATTGAGCCGATAACCCAATCTGCCAAGGGAGAAAATCTTGAAGCTATCCTGAAAAATATCATTGAAGGTTTCAACAGGGTAAAAATAAAGATCAACAAGAAACCCGCTGCCATTAGTTTTTGTTTCCCCGGCCCTGCAGATTACGAAAACGGTATCATCGGGGATCTTCAGAACCTGCCGTCTTTCAAGGGCGGCGTTGCGCTGGGACCAATGCTTGAAGAGACCTTTGGCATTCCGGTTTTCATCAATAATGACGGTGATCTGTTTGCATATGGCGAGGCAATGGCAGGCCTTTTACCCGAAATAAACCGGAAACTTGAAGAAGCAGGAAATCCCAAACAATACAGGAATCTTCTTGGTGTCACTTTTGGAACTGGCTTTGGGGGTGGCATTGTAACCAGGGGATCTCTGTTCCAAGGAGATAACTCGGCTCAGGGAGAGATAAACCGGGTAAGGAACGGCATTTTCAAGCAATTTGACGCAGAAGAAAGCGTAAGTATCCGCGGAATAAAGCGCGAATATGCAAATTATACCGGGATCAACCTGGCAAGTTGTCCCGAACCAAAAGAGATCTGCGAGATCGGGTCAGGGAAAAAACCGGGAAATCGAGAGGCAGCAATAAAATCCTTCGAATCCTTTGCAACTGCAGCAGCAGATGCCTTGTGCAATGCCATCACTTTGGTGGACGGATTGATAGTAATTGGCGGCGGATTGTCAGGAGCTTATCCGCTGTTTTTGCCCAAACTGGTCAGCGAGATGAATCATCCTTTTGAAACTACGGCAGGCTTGCTTCTGGAACGTTTGGAAGTTACAGCGTTTAATCTTGAAGACGAGACTGACCTGGCAAAATTCCTGGAACGTTCAGCCATGGAAATTCCTGTTCCTTTCAGTTCTAAAAAAGTGCAATATGATCCAATCAAAAAAACAGGAGTCGGAATTTCACGGTTGGGAACATCTAAGGCAGTATCGATTGGAGCCTATGCATATGCATTACAAAAGCTGGACTCAAAATAATTTTAAATTCAAGTATTAAAGTGTAAAAAATATTTTTTTCCTTCCATTTTATAATTAAAAAAAAGTATAAATTTGTAAAATTGAAATAATTATTTACTAATAAACAAGAAAACATGAAAAAGCTTTTATTCTCTTTTGTAATTATACTATCGACTCTGACTGCAATGTCACAGTCACAGCGACAGATGGTGCTTGCCGAAGATTTCACAAGTACATTATGCACCTATTGCCCGGGATGTGCAATGGGAATGGATGATCTCCTCTCAAATGGTAAAATGGTTGCAGTAGTTGAGAGTCATAGCAATTTTGGTGGCTCCGATCCCTATAAAAACACTTACTCACTGGCACGGAATTCTATGTATGGTGTCCAGGCTTTCCCTACAGCCAGCTTTGATGGTTGGGAACAATATACAGGTGGAAGTCACACAACTTCAATGTATACTTACTACGTACCTTTATACAATAACTGTATAGCGCTCACCTCTCCTGTGACCATGTCGATGACTGTCACCAATAGCGGATTGAATTACACTGCAATTGTGACCTTGACAAAAACCGGCACTATTTCATCAACAAATAATGTTCTTTACTTTTTCGTCACCCAATCCAAGATCTCTTACAACTGGGAAGGTCAGAATCATTTGGAACATGTCAACCGCCTGATGGTTCCTGATGCAAACGGAACAGCAGTAAGTTTCTCAAGCGGAAACACTCAAATTGACACGTTGAATTTTACAATGGATTCGACATGGACTATTGCTAACTGTGAATTCATTGCCTGCTTACAGGATAAAGACGGCGGTCAGGGAAATCAGTCTGGATCCTCTGGCGGTTATCCGATAAAGAAATACCAAATATACCAAACTATTAAAAGAGGAGCCATTGATTTAACTCCCGGTTTTACTGCAAGCTTGACCCAGATTCCATTGAATGATAGTATAACATTCACTAATACAACATACGGAGGTTATATCGGTACCCCGGAAACTTTTCATTGGATTTTTGATGGAGGTACTCCCGATACATCTGATTTAACAAGTCCTACTGTAGTTTATTCAGTCCCGGGAACTCATAATGTCACTTTGATCGTTAATAACGGTGGCCAAATTGATACACTCGTCCAGACAGGCTATATCTATGTAGGCAATGTTGGTATTAATGAACTGAATAATAATTCTTTGGTTATCTTCCCGAATCCTGCAAAAGACTTTATGACAATTCAGGCCGTTACAAATATTAAAGATATCAGGGTATACGATGTAACGGGTCAGGTAGTGATTAACCAAACGGTAAATGGAAATAGGATTACTGTTAACACATCTGGTTTCAGTGCCGGCGTTTATTATATGAAAGCTGATCTATCTAATGGCGGCACAATTGTTAAAAAAGTTGTTATTCAATAACCCTTTTCAGACAACAAAACAAATAGTAACTTAACAATGTTCTGAAATTTCTTGTGAATTAACACTTTTTTCTCTTTCATCGAAAAAAGAAGCCACCCTGTGAAGGTGGCTTCTTTTTTATAATTTAGCTGCATTTTAGACCACCTCTTTAGTATCCATAAAACAAAGTCATAACTTATTGTATTCGAACGAATAACGATATTTTTCCTTAAAAATGCATTTTTTAACAAGCTGATAATTAGGAATTAACCTAAAAAAACTACACCTTTTCTATAGACTCTCTATAGACTTCCTATAGACTTTGTTCGCTCTTCCTTCGCTCCAGGTTCGCCTTAGGTTCGCTTAAGGTATACTCCTAAACCCTCCTGTTGTTTTTAGTAAGAATATTTTAATGGCCTCACGTTTTTATTCTTTGCAGGCAACGGAAAAAAAGTATCTTTGTCTGACTGTTCAACAAACAATTATTACATGAAAAAGCTTTCCATAATTCTCATTGTCTCTTTTCTATCCCAGGTCACTCTCGCAGGAAATATTGAAAAAACATTCCATATTAGTAATCCTGTCACAAAGACTATCGGCCAGTATCAGACAGTAACGCTTGATAAAGCAGTATTATCAGGCATACCGGGTGAGCCAACCCTTCCGTATATGGCGGTATCTTTAATGCTGCCTCCTGGTGAGTCTGCCGAATCCATTGAGGTTATCCGTGAAAATGAGGTCATTTTAACGGGCTCTTATCTCCTTTTTCCAAAACAGGATGTTATACCTCTGTCAAAAAAATCAACTGGAACCTTCCTCAGGAATGAAGCAGTTTATGGTATGAACGGAAATTATCCTGCCTCCCCCACAGGTCATTTACTGACTCAGTATCTCAATGGTTTTGCCTTTGCATTGTCGACTTTTACTCCGTTGAACTATAATCCCGCCACAGGAAAAGTCTCTTACTTCAAAGATGTGACAATTAGGATCAAAACCAGGCAGGATCAGAATTCGGTAAATGCATTGAGGAATCTTACTTCCTCAAAAGATGCTCTGAACCGTGTCCGCGCATTTGCACAAAACCAGGAAATGATTAATCAATACCCGGCTGCGCCAAAAAGTCCTGCCGGATACCAAATTCTTATTATTACTCCATTTACATTTGAAGATGGTTTTAATGATCTTGTGAATTATTATTCTTCAATTGGACTGACTTCCCAATTTGAAAGTGTTGAAGATATAAACTCCGGTGTGTCTGGATACGATCTCCCGGAGAAAATAAGGAACTATATAAGGCAGGAGTATCAAAATAACGGCATCGAATACGTCATTATAGGAGGAACTGAGTCATTAGTTCCATCGAGGGATTTTTATGAT
Source organism: Bacteroidales bacterium (assembly GCA_049520195.1). GTDB lineage: Bacteria > Bacteroidota > Bacteroidia > Bacteroidales > FEN-979 > FEN-979. The sequence goes on along the minus strand of JBEKQA010000004.1, from coordinate 16,024 downwards.
ATAGTTTATTATGGAACCGGTGGTGTTGAAGAAGAAAGCTATGACATCCCTACTGACCTTTATTATTGTGCTTTGGATGGTTCCGATGATGCAAACGGAAATCATATTTATGGCGAAGTTGCAGACTCAACAGATCTTCTTCCCGATCTGGCTGTCGGTAGACTCCCCTTTACCACAGCAGCTGACCAGGCTTCCATGATCCATAAATCCGTGTCTTATCAGGCAAATCCTGTTCTGGGTGAAGACAATCGTCCTTTATTTGCTGGTGAGTATCTTTACGGTGATCCCCTCACTTTTGGAGGCGATTTTATGAATTTACTGATTGATAATCATAATGATAATGGGTATTTCTCATTCGGAGTTCCATCCGGAATAAATGATATCACAAGACTTTATGATACACTCAACGCTGACTCAGTCACTTATTGGCAATGGAGTTCGGATTCTTTGATTGCATTGATCAACCAGGGAACTTCTTTTATTCACCATCTTGGTCATGCGAATACTTCTTACATGTTGCGCATGGATATTAGCCAAATCACAGATACAAATTTCTATCTAGTCAATGGAGTCGATCATAATTACTCACTTGTCTACACACAAGGCTGTGATGATGGAGGTTACGACAATTCCGGCTGCATTGCATCACAAAGCCTGGCTATTGATAATTTCGCTGTAGCAGGAATCTTTAATACCAGGTTTGGATGGTTCGACCAGGGCACAACAGATGGACCTTCCGAACATCTTCAGAGGCAGTTCGTCAGCGCACTCTTTAATGACACACTTCCTGAGAACCATATCGGCAAAGATCAAATGATCTCTAAAATTCAGACAGCACCCTGGGTAGGCTTACCTGGAGAATTTGAACCAGGGGCACAACGCTGGACTCAATACGACTGTGTTCTTCTTGGAGATCCCGCTTTATACATCAGAACATCAGGTCCGGTTGCAGGTATCCAAAATAAGAGCAATAATGGATATTTCTCACTTTACCCAAATCCTGCCAAAGGATATGTAAAGGTAAGTTACTCGCTTCCTGAAAATTCTGATGTGACGTTCCAAATCATCAATACAAGCGGTCAGCAAGTTGGAAAAAGTTACTCCCTGAAAGATGAAACCAGTGGAGATCATCTTACAGATATTGAGTTTGGTGATTTATCAACAGGAATCTATTTTTGCAGAATGATTACAAAAACAGCTTCTCTGACAAAAAAACTTGTTGTCATAAATTAGGATATTAATTTACAATGCATAAAGAGCTACCCGGAATCTGATCAGGTAGCTTTTTATTTTGCTGAGATTTAACACGGGCCTGTCTGATTACTTACCTTTGTTAAACGATTACAATCTTCCCTATGATAAAAATATTTTGCTTTCTTATATTAATTTTTTCATTTTCATTTTTTACGCTGGAAGCGCAGCGGCAAAGGTATTCACCAGATATTACTCCTGCCGGAAAAGGAAAAGTAAATACGATGATCGACAATATGGGATATTGGCGGCGAATGGTCAGATTGGGCTATGTCAGACCAAACCTTAAGGTAAGTGTCCCGAAAGCAGTATTTACAGGCAGCAAGATTATTCTCAATGGCATTGAGGTACAGGATTCCCCGGACATCTGTCTTACCGGAACGAGTAACCTCACACAAAGCGAAAATTCTGTCTTTATTAATCCGGAGAACGAAGATGAATTGTTAAACTCCAACAACTCAAGCAACTGGAATGGAACCAATGCCGATACTTTGTATGGAGCTGATGGTCTTTTCTCAGAAGACGCAGCAGAAAACTGGTCAGGAGATATCGACGGGACCGGGAATGATAATAATGGCGATCCCTCAGTAGCTATCAGCTTAAACGGGAGATGGTATTCCGGCAAGATCAATGGCGACTTCGGACAATCTGTTGCATGGTCGGATGATCAGGGTTCGACCTGGCACGATGTCGTTGTCGCAACCGTTCCTCAACCCGGCATGGATGTTCTGGATAAAAACCACCTTTGGATCGACAATTCAACAACCAGCCCTTTTCAGGGTAATCTATATGACGCGTGGACAAATTTTGTGACTACTTCTTCAGACTACGACCAGGTTGAAATATCGCGATCGGTTAATAACGGATTGACCTGGTCAACACCCATTGGAGTAAGTTCAAATGTACAGGCAGGTAGCTTTTGCCATGGGGTGAATCTGCAAACCGGGCCCGAAGGTGAAGTTTACTGTGCTTTTTCTATTTATGATACCTGGCCCGGTGATGAGTCAGCCATAGGATTCACAAAATCCCTTAACGGAGGGTCCATATTCACACCTGCAACACGGATTATCAATAATATAAAGGGAATTCGAACCAGCGGGACTACAAAAAACATGCGGGTGAACTCTTTCCCTTCTATGACAGTAGATCTGAGTAATGGAACTCACCAAGGAAACATATACATTGTCTGGGCCAACAATGGCGTTCCCGGCGTTGATACAGGAAGTGATATCGATGTATATCTCATTCGTTCTACAGACCAGGGAAGCACATGGTCATCACCCATAAGGGTAAACCAGGACCCATCAGGCCTCGGTAAACAGCATTTTTTATGTTGGATCAGTTGTGATCCGGCAACAGGCACATTGTGTGCAGTCTATTATGATGACCGGAATGTAAGCTCAACCCAGTGTGAAACATGGATCTCTTATTCATATGATGCCGGGGATACCTGGACAGATATGAAAGTCAGTGATGTTGCATTTACACCGACCCCAATACCCGGACTGGCCCTTAACTATTTTGGCGATTATCTTGGTGTGACTTCAAAGGATATGATAGCATACCCGGTCTGGACTGATAACAGGGATGGTAATGCCTTGTCATGGGTTTCGCCGGTGTTTTTAGGACCTCCTCCAGGGCAGCCTTATATCGTCTATAATTCTGATACCCTGAGATCCATTCAGAACAATGACATCCGGAATCTGAATTTTGGAGATTCGGTGTATATGACGTTAGATTTAAAAAATGTTGGCGACCACCCATCTGACAGTATAACAGCATATCTTTCCTCAGATTCCCCATATATATCAATCACAGATAGCACTGAACAATATGGAGATTTTACCCCGGGAGAAACAAAATATATGACAAATGGGTATTCTTTTAAGGTCTCCGATACAATCCCCAATGGAATAAGGGTCAAATTTAATGTAAGAGCCACTAGTAAAGATTCTTCATGGCTATCAGATTTCATATTACGGGCCCATGCCCCGGAAATCAAAATTCTGGATGCTGTATTGCACGATTCTGCCAGCGGGAATACGATCGGGTGGTTTGAACCAGGTGAAAATATCGAGATCATTGCAACTGTCACAAATTCCGGAGATTTCACCTGCAAAGGAGCCTGGATTAAAATATCATCGCTTTCAGATTTCCTAAATTTTACTGTTGATTCAGTTTATCTTGACTCAATTTCACCAAATGGAAATAAAATAGCTTCCTTCAGACTGGATGTTGCCCCGGATGCCTGTCTTTATACCTCAGCTGATTTTCATCTGATTGCAGGATCAGGTTTGTATCGTGCTACAATGACACAACCGGAAAGGATCGGGATTATCATGGAAGACTGGGAATCGGACGGATTTACTACGTTCCCCTGGACATCCGGTGGCGTCGCTCCCTGGTTCATAGATACTGTCCATTACCAGGGTAAATACAGTGCCCGGTCTGGGGTTATAGGTAATAATTCCACCTCCTGGCTGAGGGTCGTAATGCCATCAGGTCCCAATGACAGTATCTCCTTTTACACAAAAGTGTCCTCAGAAGAGGGATATGACTGGCTTCATTTTTTCATTGATTCAGTGCCCGTTGGCAAATGGTCGGGAGAACAGGACTGGCAAAGGGTTGCTTTTCCCGTATCAGTGGGAACCCACGTATTTAAATGGTGGTATGTGACAGATATCTCAATTCTTGATGGAAGTAATGCCGGTTGGGTTGATAACATTGTTTTTCCGTCGCCACCTCTTCCAATAGTCTTTGCAGGAAATGATACCACTATCTGTGCAGGAAGGATCATGCAGTTAAGGGGAAGTGTTTCCTATTACGACTCACTTAAATGGTCTTCTTCAGGAGACGGGACCTTTTCAAATGATACGATTCCAGACCCGACATATACACCAGGTGCCAATGATATCAGTTCCGGCCATGTAGCACTCCTTATGAGGGCAACCGGATCCAGTGGGTGTAATGAAAACAGCTTTACCCTGGCAATTAACCCGACACCCTTGGCTCATATAACAGTATTTCCCAATGATACAGTCTGTGCCGGTAAATTAATTCATTTGTATGCTGATTCGGTTACCGGCTGGCATTATTTATGGACGCCCGGAGAAATTATGACACCGGAGATAACCATCGACACGTCCATGACAGGTGGCATTGGTTCCCGTTGGTTCAGGCTCCAGGTAACAAATGGGTCTGGCTGCTCTTCTTTCGATTCTGTAAGGATCTATTTTAAAGATTGTTCCGGTATTAACGAAATCGCAGATGTGGACAAATTCGACCTCTTCCCAAATCCTAATAATGGAACCTTTACAGTTAAGATACACTCGCAGAATCAGGAAAAAGTGACCATTAGGCTGCAAAATTCACTTTCTCTTCTGGTGTTTGAGGATAAGGATATTAATGTTTCATGGAGTTTTGCCAGAACTTACACGCTTAATACTCTTCCACCCGGCATTTACATCCTTACTTTACAAAGTAAGCAGGGAAGTAACATCTTAAAAATGATAGTGAAATAGCAATAATAAACCAGTTATTGTTGCATATTCATTACATTTTTATACATTTGCACACCACAGGACGACCTCCTGAAAAGATAGATGATACGCAAGATACTTTCCGTCCTTTTTGCCGGGTTGATTCTTTTTAACCTTTGCGGCTACTATTTTGTGTTCAAATGCGATCAGATGTACCTTAAGTCTGAAATGAAAAGGATGATTAAAAGCGGTTCTTTTCATGGATTTAATGAAGAGGTCATTATTGTTAATCCTTCCAGCGACCCTGATTTTAAAATGCTCGACAAAGATGAGATCTCATATCATGGAAAGATGTATGATGTCATCTCATCCGGCACATCAGGGAATTCGTCAATTTACACATGCATCAATGATACAAAGGAAGAACAGCTGATTGCTCATTATGATAAATATTCCACATGCATTTCAGGAATGAACCTTCCGGAAAGAAGCAAAACCAGCCAGGCCATGCTGTATCACATCATCAAGCAAGCCCTCGTGAATAAGTATTCCTTTCAGCAGCCTTCAAATTTTTCTGTTATTTTATTATCAGAACCAGACAGCAGAGTTCATTCTGTTACCATCCTTCCATCCTACCCGCCTCCCAGATCCGTTTGATCTTTTAATAATTTTTTTCATGAGTTCATGAATGAGCATTACAAATTATTCATTCATAATTCTTAATTATTATTTTCATCATTATTCACTCAATCCAACTTACTTATGAAATCGAGACATTTTATTCTTTTATTCATTCTTATCCTCGGATTCTTTTCTGTATCCGCACAGGATAATAAAACTAAACCCGTTACGAATAAGGATACCCTTTTAATCAGGAACCTTGGTGAAATCAATGTGACTGCAACCAGGACCAAGACACCGCTGAATGAAATTCCGGCATCTATATCCGTTGTTTCATCCGATCAGTTGACAACATTTTCAAAGGGCAACGATGCTGATGAAGAATTACGGCTGGTACCCGGGGTCAGGATCGATAACGGTGCATCTGACGGCTCACGCGTTCACGTGTATATCCGTGGACAAGGTGTTCTGACTGAAAGTGGTTTCAGGGGAATAGGTGTTATGATAGATGGGATTCCGGTAAATGACCCGGGTGGATTTGCTCCTGATCTTTATGATGTTGACTGGGCTACTGTCTCCAACCTCGAGGTAGTAAAAGGACTTGCTGCTTCCTTATACGGAGCCGGTTCAACAGGTGGCGTTTTGAATATTCTTACAGCCGATGGAGGTCCTAAACCTGTTAACGCTACCTTCGCTGCCACTGGTGGTTCCTATAATTTCTGGAAGGTTCTGGGACAGGTTGATGGCACTGAAAACAATATTAACTACAGGATTTCTTACTCTCATGATCAAAGTACTGGCTATCGCACACACCAAGCTTATTACGGAGATATCTTTAGTGAAAAGGCAACCTGGACGGCTTCAAGTAAAATAAAAATCACTCAGTTACTTTCTTATACAGATTATTTCAACCAGAATTCCGAAGGGATCAGCCTCGGTCGTTATGAAGAATTTGGTCCCCAGGCTGCAAATACAGATGCAGTTCCCTACAATGAATTTCATAAGACGAAGAGGTTGACCGGTGCTCTCATCGGGAAATTTGACATCTCTAAAAACCAGGATCTTCTGGTTAAAGCATTCATGCGGTTGAATGATTACCGGGAAACCTCAAATAATGGTGATGATCACAAGCCCTTTGTCAACAGTGGCTTATCGGCTCAGTATGACCTGAATTTCGGGAAAGAGAACCTCAAGAATCATATGAGCCTTGGGGTGGATTATGAGTCAAAAATGATGACAGAAACTGAGTATGGGGTTTTCAGTGAAGCAACCATAAATTCAAAACCTCATCCTGCTTCCAATGACTATTTCAGCGAAGCTGCCTTTGATTCGACCAACGAATTGATCAACCAGGTAATTAAACAAAGAAGTTTAGGGGTCTTTTTTATCGACAAGCTGGATATCGTAAAAAAACTATATGCAACGCTCAACGTCCGTTATGATTATGTTTATAACGAACTCGTCAATAACATCCCACTGCCCGACTCGGTCATTCAGCCGTCAGGAAACAGGTCATTTCAGAACACATCTGCTCGTTTCGGACTTGCTTATGATATCGCAAAATACCTCAATCTCTATGCAAGCTATGGTACCGGATTCCTTGTTCCAACGGAAGATGAGTTATACAATAATCCGGCACATTGGGGAGGATTCAATGAAACGATCAAACCTTCCACATTCCTGGGAGGTGAATTAGGCGTGAGAGGCAGCGTTGGAAAGAGGCTTTATTATGATGTCGACGGGTATTATGTCAATACGAAAAACGATTTCTATCGTTACAGCATTGTCGGAAGGGGAAACAATACCGCATTTTACGGGAATATGGGTGCAAGTACCCGATATGGTGTTGAAGTATCTGCATCTTATATCCCTGTTGATTTCCTGAAATTCAGTGTTGCTTATACCTATTCCCATGACCAGTATACTTCACCGGATAGTGTATCAGGTCATTGGATCCCACAATGCCCGCAGCACGTTCTTTATGCTGAAGGAGCCGTGAAATTCCTGAAACATTTTACAGTAGGGTTGAATGTTGAATATCAATCAAAATGGTGCATCCAGGTTGACGAGTCCATTTACAACAATTATACCGATATTGTTAATGGTCAAAAATACATACGGAGTTCATGGGTTAACGGGTTTACAACTTTTGGAGCAGATCTGAGCTATAAATTCAATCTCGGACCTGTTAAGAGTGAACTCAGTCTTTTTGCTAAAAACCTATTTGACGAGCACTACTTTGGATTTACTGAACCGAATAACGGTCCGGAATATAACAGTTACCAACCTGCTCCTGGCAGACAATTCTTCTTAAGTTTGAAATTGAGGTTTTAAGAAGTTCTTTCCGGATTTAACAGGAAGGTGATTTTTTCATGTGGATAAGGCTGTTCAAAAGGGGATTGATTTCTCTGAGTAGGACAGCCTTTTTATTGTTCAGGTTTCTCTTCCTCCTCCTCCTGGAATCTTACCTTTGCAGAGAAGCTGAACAAAGCTTTAAGCTTATCCCAAAAATCTCCTCCCAATACGAAAAGACTGATAATAAAGATAAGATCGAATGAAATGTTCAGGATGATCCTGAGATAGAAATTTGTGGTAAAGAACTGCGGAGCATAAGCCATTATATAGGTCGGGATCAAGGGAATACAGAACAAGATGAGTCCAATATTATAACGAAGCCGGCTCTCATGATAAGGCTTGATCACACGAACAATTCTGTGGCGGAATATTGATTTGATATAAAGATAGGAAGGTTTACCAAGTATGCCAACACTTGTGAGCTTCATGATTGGGGCCGTGAGCCAGAATATTCCGACAACAATATGTCTCAGGGCATGATGTACGACAAATCGTTGTAAAAAAAAGCCTGTCGGAAGCATAAAGAAAGAAAGGATAAAGATCGTAAGTCCGAGATACAAACGTGCTCCGGGATTCGGTGGGTGAATAATATTTACCGTTTGGTTTCCTTTCATGAAGAATAAGAAATTTTAACCTGGATATAAACTTACAAAAAGAACAACGCAACACCCGCCACCGCAAGTATGGCTCCAAGAATTTCTTTTAAGGTAACTTTCTCTTTAAATAAAAATACAGATGGAGGAATGATGAGCACAGGCACAATAGCCATGATCGTTGATGCAATCCCTGTATTGGTAAGCTGCACTGCCAGAAGTGAGAAGGAAACTCCGAGAAAGGGTCCGAAAAAAGCACCAAGTGAAAGTTGGAATACAGCCTTGTGGTTGGAGATCGCCTTCCAGGTATCCCGCCACTTGCCTAAGATGGTAAACAGGATCGCAAATCCCGTGATCCCAGCTATAACACGGATCTGTGCAGATGCAAAAGGACTGTAATTCTGTGTAATGCTGCTGATCTTTCCTGCGGCATCTAAAGCGCTATCTCTCATTCCGAGTTTGCTCAGAACAAGGCCCAGTGACTGACCAAAAGCCCCTCCTAATCCCAGCAGGATCCCCCAGAGAGGATAGGAAAATCTGAATTTCCTTCGTCCTTCTGGTTTTCTGGGGAATTCTTCTCTCTTCAGCACAACCAGCACAATCCCCGTGATGGTGATAATCATGCCAAGCCAGCTTTTAGGGGTCATCTGTTCTCCCAGTATCATCCAGCTTATCAAGGCAGCCATTGGCGGTGCCAATGCCATCAGGAGCATGGAAATCCGGGCACCGATGACAACGAAGGACTGGAAAAGGCAGAGATCCCCGAATGTGAAGCCGACAAGTCCGGAGAGGATAAGAATCGACCATGTCCTGCCGGAGGCATCGACAGGCAAAAGATAGCCACGGTAAATCCATGCAAAGATGCTCAGGAAGAAGAAACCTACAAGCAATCTCAACAGGTTTACAATCAAAGACCCTATTTTTTTACTTGCTGCTTCAAAGGCCAATGCCGTGATGGTCCAGAATATGGCGGTACACAATGCTGCAAGTTCTCCGGAATGTCTCAAAATTCAATTCTAGTTAAGGCCTGAAAGCCACTCCTGGGGATCCTGGGTTGTTTTTCCAAGCCATATTTCAAAATGAAGATCAGTTCTTGAATCATCAGGGTTAGTATGAACTTTACCAATCGTTTGCTTTGTAGTTACCGTCTGCCCGTCTTTCACCGTAACTCCTTCAAGGTTAGAGTATACAGTCAGATATTCCCCATGCCTGATGATAACTACTGTATTGAAGTTCGGAAAAGACATGACACGGCTCACTTTACCATTAAAAACAGATCTTACATAAGCCCCTTTCTCAGTGGAAATATCAATCCCATTGTTTTTCACTTTTACATACTTCAAAACCGGATGTGGATGCTCGCCATATGTACTCGTTATCACACCGTGTTCCGAAGGCCAGGGTAATTTCCCTTTATTGGAAGCAAAGGAATTTGATAAAACCTGTTCATCATTGGTAAGTAGTATTTCTGTGCTTCCTGTTTTCATGTTAGTTTTGGAATTCCTGACATAGGTTCTCTTCGCCCTGTCCGCGGCAGCCTTTATATCAGCCGCAATAAGCTTATTGATTTCCTGTTCAAGCTTCTCGGCAGCCTTCTGTTTTTCCCGTAATGAGGCTTGCAGATCCTGCTCCTTACGGCTCAAGTCCTGAACTACTTTATCTTTTTCCTGCATCTCTTGTGTCAGAGAATTTTTCTCTGACTCCTGCGAGCGTGCCAGGTCTAATTTTTGCTCCCTGGTCTCTTCCAATTCTTTTTGTTTCCTGTCTATTATTATTTGTGCGTTCCGGATCAGTTCGGCCTGGGTCCTGCGGTAAGCACTATACTGCTGATAGTAAAGTAACCTTCTGTATGCCTGGTTAAAATCTTCAGCAGAGAAAATGAAAAGCAAACGATTATATGAATTGAGGTTTTTATAGGCATAATAGATCATTCTGGCATATTCATTTTTCATCTTCTTTAATTCCTCAGAGAGGGATGAAATATTCTTGCGCTGAAGCTCCATCTGCCCTTGTATCTCGTCAACTTCACCTGAAATATTACTGATCAGCGTCTGCCGTTTTTCGATCTGCTTGTTTAACAGCATGACTTTATTCAGTGAAGTTTGTTTTGACTGGCGGGTCTGTTCCAATAACTTGCTCGTGTATTTTATCTCATCTTCCAGCTGGCTTCTTGTCTTTTGTAATTTTTCTTTTGATACCTGCTGGGAATAAGAGAACAGTGAGGTCAGGGTAACAGAAATAAAAAGCAGGATGAAGATTGAACGGATCTGCCGGAAAATGTGGTAAAACTTCATCATACCTAAGAAGTCATTATACTTGGTGTCACTTTACGGGTCGGTAACTCTGCGGGATTTTAAATGGAAATCCCTGGGGTGTATTAACCGTTATCTTATTGAAACTAACAGTTAAATAAAGATCATTCGTTGCTGAAATATCAAAGGACATTTCCTTGGGAAAAAGCTGGTCCTCTATCTTTTCAAAAGAAGAATATTGCGCTTCCAGCTGAATATTGGGTTCCCTGATCTCTTTCACCACTGCCCTGGTTATCTTAAAGTTAACCGGATCGATCCATATTGTCTGGATAAGCACCCTCAGATTCTCCTGGCTGTTCCTGACAAATTTCTTAAGTTTCATGCGGTCAGCAGTCATCAGCTTATAAATACCATTATCGATCCCTGCCCTGAACTTTCCTTCCTCATAGAAAGAAAGATCATTTCCTGTCAGAAATGACTGCAGAATATCGAAATCGATATTGGTATTAAGATATCGGTTCACATAATTATAGTCGCCGGCAAAAAACGTGTTGTTCATCCGGTCGATGAATTTAACCGAATCCTGAGTAATCATAATCCGGAACACCTCAATCCCGAGTGCAGGTGAAAAAGAAAGCCAGATCACACTGTCTTTCCTGATCCGGATCTGCCCGTTAAAAGAATTTGACTGCCCCTTATTTTTATACTCGGCAGAAAATTTTGCCGTGAACCATGAATATTTAAGCTCGTGTTCCTTGAGTTTATTAAAAAGATATTCAGCTCCTTCTTCCTTTAACGGGGCTTTGATGATCTTGCGTTGTGTACTGCATGAACCTAAGATGATGAGTAATAAGAGAAAAGTAACCGGTAGATATAAATAAGACTGTTTGAATTTACTCATCATGAACACGAATTTCTTAGCAATAAAGTTAGTAAACAGGATTATTCAAATAGTTTTTTTTCCGCGATCTTTTTATCCAGAATAGTCGAACCAGGACCCTTGGTTTTTGCTTTTTCCCAGTATTCAAGTGCCTGGTTGGTATCACCCAGTTTGTACAGTATATCCCCGTAGTGCTCCATGACTTCTGAGCTTACAGAGTCTTTATCCTCCAAGGCTTTACCTACCCACAACTTGGCATCCTCATATCGTTGAAGCTTGAACAATACCCATCCATAAGTATCCTGGAACGATGAGTTCTTTGGATCGAGGGTTACCGCTTTTTTCGACATGGTTTCTGCCTTGCTTAGGTCCTGGTTCCGAAGCGACAGGTAATAGGCATAATTATTCAGGACATAGGCATTGTCATTTTTGATAGACAACGATTTCTCATAGGCTTTATCCGACTCAGCAGTGTCCTTTAAGGAATGATAAGTGTCACCTAGATACATATAAAACTCGGCAAGCATTTCATCATTATTGCCAACAAAATTGAGTCCGTGTTTAAAGTCTTTGATGGCCTCATCATACTTTTTCAACTCAAATTGGGCAATCCCGGCAAACAAATATGGAAGAGGCTGTTCCGGAAACAGATCAGTCGCACTCTTGCTGTATTCGATCAGGTGATCATATTTCTCAAGTACAAGGTCAAGCCGCAGAACCTCCTCCCAAACCACAAATTTACTGCTGTCGATTGCTATGACTTTCAGATATTCATCCCGGGCTTCCTCATTTTTTTTATCCTGTACAAGAAAATCGCCATAAATAGAATGTGCTTTGGGATCATTGGGATGAACTGTAGTAAGTATCTTGCTCAATTCTGAGACCAGGGGCTTATCCTCATCAGGTAACTGGTTGATATTGTAAAAGGAAAGTAATATGCTTATTTTCGTGTCGATATCAAGAGAGGGGTTTAAAAACCCTTTCTTTAGCTCTTCAAAGGCCTGTTGTTTTTCACCATTTTTACGGTAATAATCAGCCATCGACATATGGACGTAAGGATTCTCCGGATCAGCTTTTTGAATCCTGCGGTAAGTCTCAAGTCCTTTATACTGCATCATATTGTTCATGTAAAACTCAGCAAGAACTGAGAGATAATGAATATTGTCAGGGTAAGCGGTAACCAGGGCTTCCAGTTCATGCTGGGCTTTAGGCACATCATTCAAAGCAAGATAGATCTTCTCTTTCTGCATACTGATATCTTCGGAAATACCCGCCTTGTCCTCAATTTCATTATAAACCTTAATTGCATCCTGGAACCTTTCACTGGTCAGGTAAAGAGCTGCCAGCTGGTAATAATAATCCAGGTCATCCGGACGGGTACTCGTTATATTTTCATAGATGGAAATTGCCTCCTTTATCTTGCCATCCAGCTGAAGCACTTCTGCATAAAATAACTGGTACCAGATATTGGAAGGATCAAGCTTTGCAGCCTTGCCTGCCAAATCAATTGCCTCATGTATCTCCTTTTTGTTTGCCAGAATACGTGCAAGCTCGAAATAAGCCGTTGCATCATCAGGATATTTTTCAATGTATTGGCTGAAGAGTTCCTCAGCTTTCTTTTCATCCCCTGTAATCTCGCTTTTCTTTGCTTCGATCAGCATTGAAATATTCGATGCAACCTTTTGTTCTGACTGTGATGATTTATGTTTCTTCTCCTTATGCGAAGCCAGACCATAAGAAGCAGGTACATAGCCAAATAAAAGAAATAACCCCGTCAATATAATTAATACTCTCTTCATCATTCATTTATAATTAATAATCAATTCACTCCGGTGTGTCCAAATCCCCCGGCCTTTCTTTTTGTCTCTGAAAGATCAGCAACTTCTTCCCATTCTGCTTTTTCATGCTTCGATATGATCATTTGTGCAATCCGGTCACCGTTTTGAATCCTGTATTCCTCTGGTGAAAGGTTAACCATTATCACCATCACTTCTCCCCGGTAATCTGCATCTATGGTACCCGGAGTATTCAGCATGGTGATCCCTTCCCTGATTGCCAGGCCGCTTCTTGGTCTTACCTGTGCCTCATAACCAATGGGTATTTCGACAAATAATCCCGTTGGTACCAGTGCCCTTCCCAGGGGTTTTAATACAATATCCTCAGTGAGGTTTGCACGCAAATCCATCCCTGCAGATGCATGGGTTTCATAGGAAGGTAAAGAATGTCCGGAACGGTTAACAATCCTGATCTTCATCTTAGCGAATTGAAACGCAAAATTAATAAAAATATTGGGTCAGATTACCTTAGCCAGCCTTGGCTTTTCGATAAGATATGCGAAGCCGGCAAACAGCAGGAGGAGAAGGGTATGAAAAACGATCCTTGGCAATGCTGCCTGTACCGGGATCAGCGCACTGATTGCATAAAGCAGAACAGATAAGCCAAGGTACCCGAAAACCTTCCGGAGGTGATAGCGAACAGGAAAATACTTCTGGCCAATAAGATATGAAATTACCATCATGCTTCCGTAGCAGATAAATGTCGCCCATGCCGACCCCAGGTATCCATGGATCAGGTGGTCGGGACTTAACGGGATCCACCAGAAGTTCAACACCAGGGTTATGACTGCCCCTATAACAGAAAGCCATGCACCCCAGATGGTCTGCGCAGTGAGCTTGTACCATATGGAAAGATTATAATATACTCCCAGGAAAAGATTGGCCATCAGCAAGATAGGTATTACATTCTTCCCTACCCTGAATGGCGCACCTATGAGCTTAATGAACACGTCATCCAGGTAAAGCATGGTCAGCAGGAAAATAAATGACACTGTAAGTATGAAAAAGTCCATGATCCTGGCATAGACAAGTTTTGCATCTTTTTCCTTTGCCTGTGCAAAAAAGAATGGCTCGGCGGCAAACCGGTAAGCCTGGACGAATAAAGTCATAAGAATTGAGATCTTATAACAGGCACTATAAATCCCGACCTGGGCTTCGGAAATGTCGTGAGGTAAGAGGTATCTCAGCAGCAAACGGTCAAATGTCTCATTTACAATCCCTGCCATCCCTGCAAAAAGCAATGGCCAGGTATAAATCAACATCTTTCTCCACAGTGCCGGGTTAAACTCAAACTTCATCCCGAAAACCTCCGGCGACAATAGAATAAAAGTGAGAATGCTTGCCAGCAGGTTGGCTATGAACACATACTCGATAGACCAATCACTCCTGTATATAAGTCCAAAAAGCCAGTTATCATGTAGTGTTCCAGGAAAATGGCTGTATAGATAAGGGCAAAGGAGCAGGAAAAATAAGGTAAGCACGACATTGGTCACGATGTTGATCAACTTGATGGCAGCGAATCTCATAGCTTTATTTTGAGCCCTAAGCCGGGCAAAAGGAATGGATGAAAGCGCATCGAGTCCAAGGATCCAGGCAAACCAGATAACATATTCTTTATGAAGCGGATACTCCATCCAATTTGCCAGTCTTCCGGCAAAAATATTGGAAAGAAGGAGAAACGCCGTCGATGTCAACCCGATGGATAACATTGCAGTGCTGAAGACACGGTCTTTTCTTTCTTCTGTTTCGCTGAAACGGAAGAAGGTCGTCTCCATCCCGTAAGTCAGAATGACCATCAGGAATGAGGCATAGGAATAAAATACGCTTATGACTCCATATTCATTCTTCAGGAATACACGAGTAAGCAATATGACAAGGAGGTACTGAAGGAACCTGCCCAGGATGGTAGGGATTCCATAGATTGCTGTCTGCCCGGCGAGACGTTTGAGGGGATTCATTGGAGCAAAGATATAGAGAAATAGTTTTAAGTGTTAAGTTTTAAGTTTTAAGCGTTAAGTGTTAAGACCCCTTCCCTCTTGGCGGAGGGGGTTAGGGGGTGGGGTTTGTTAAGTGTGATGATAAATTGGTAAATTCGCCACCGTAAACCCTATTCAATGCCGAAAAATAAATTCTATGTCGTCTGGATCGGGAGGAAACCCGGGATCTATACCCAGTGGGATGACTGTAAAGCCCAGGTGGATGGAATGGAAGGAGCTAAATATAAAGGCTTCCCCACCCGGGAACTGGCAGAGATGGCCTGGCACGACGATTTTGAGAAATATCTCAGGAAAGGTCTGGATGAACCGAAGAAAATTGTCTGTTCCAACCCCCTCATCGGAACACCCATCCCCGACAGCCTCTCTGTTGATGCTGCCTGCAAAGGCAATCCCGGAATTCTTGAATATCGCGGTGTAGATACCAAATCGGGTGCCGAATTTTTCCATAAAGGCCCATTTCCGAATGGGACTGTTAACATCGGCGAATTCCTGGCCATCGTCCACGCTCTCGCTCTTCTTAAGAAAATTAATTCTGACTGGCCCGTTTATTCCGATTCAAGAACAGCCATCGCCTGGGTGAAAGCCAAAAGGATCAAAACCAACCTGGTCCAGTCCAAAGAGAACGAACACTTATTTCACCTCGTTGACAGGGCTGTTAACTGGCTGAAAAAGAACTCCTGGAGCAATCCTGTATTGAAATGGGAAACCGAATACTGGGGTGAGATCCCTACCGATTTCGGCAGAAAATGACCCTGAAAACC
>JBEKQA010000003.1:0-42316 GCA_049520195.1 Bacteroidales bacterium | reverse complement strand
TCTGTAGGTAGTCAGATCGACTTTCTTGACTTTCGGTTTGGTTAAGCAATCAGACATCGATGCATGATAGACATCATGGTATTTCATCTTCTTTTTCTTTTCACTATATTGCTCAGCCCGTTGGGGATCGTTCTTAACCGCCTTGCTAATTATGACTGCCTTCGCAAACTTTGCCTGATTTGCCAGCTGTGCCTCGCTCTTTACAACCTTGGAGCAGTCCGGCCGCTTTGCCATGACCGACTTCCCGCCGTAATTCCTGAAAATAATATCACCTACTCTTCCGGAGTACGCCCTGGTCAGTAAATTCTTAAATGATATCGCCATATGGGATGATTTTTATCAATGAGACTAAATTTTTTCAAACGTAGTGTAGAAAAATTTCAAAGTCGAATTGATCCCGATAGCGAAGCGTATCGGGATCCAAGGATCATTTTCCCGCTGCTTGCGGCGGGGAACATCATTTGTATACAAATATACTAAAAAAAATCAGTAAATGCAACAATATCAAATAATTAATAATAAATCTTAATAGTGGTTTTTGATCCGGGAAACCAATGATCCATTGACTTATCAGACAGTTGTTTATAAATAATCATCTTCAAATTCAGATCTGAATTTGAACCACAGCGGTTTACTGACAGCGATTATCTGAGTATTCTTATCCAACCTTTTTACCGGCACCAGGGCCTGGCTTCAGAGAATGGATCTCCTCGATCTGGATCGTTACCACGCCAAAGGGCTCGGGCATCCCCATTTTATTCGCCATTTCTGCTGCCTTGTCATATAGATTTCCACTATCCAGCAAGGTCGCCTTCCCGATAAACCTGTATCCATTCAATACTTCACGATTGACAACAGAAACAGATACTTTTGATCCCCGCAAAATATTTTCATAGGTGGCTCCTCCGGTTCCTTCCGTAAAAATAAGGGTATCGTCTGACAACACCCTTGTCGACCTTTTCGGCGCTACATTTGGTGTCCCGTCCTCATTCACTGTTCCCACAAAACATTGCTGCGTTGCAATCATGTCTTTCATTTCCTGTGTTAATGTTGCCATTTTGAATAATTTAAGGTTTAAACAAAGATATCTGAATTCTGCCTTATTTGAAACGGAATTCGAATTAAAAAATTATTTGATTACGTCATCTCCTGACCCCCCTTCGCCTTCAGGAGAAGGGGACGGGGGTTGAGGTGTCTGGGTAAATTCCCCACCGCTTGCGGCGATTAAGAATTAATTACAACAGATACCCCGTTGCTTGCTGCGGGGAGGTTCCTTCTTATTTTTTGGTAAAATTATAATTAATTGAATTACAAGCCAAATGGAAATTAAAATTCAACTTTATAACTTATCAACGGAATGATCCCCAGTGATGATTGCGGTTCAATGGCATGTTTGAAATCATCGTAAATATACCCGACATTCGGGTGCTGATTGAGGAGGTTTCTGACCTGTAAAGCCCAGATGCCTGAGAATTTCTTATGATTCGTGCGGAAAGTTATTGTGAGATCAAGATAGAAGAAATCTGGCAATTTCGGCTTATATGCATTTGTTTCATCCAGTATTTCAGTATGTTGCAGGATCGACTTCTGCAAATCGATAGGTACATAATACTCCCCGCCGGTAAAGCTGGCTTTCAGGTTAAGGCCTAAAATATTTTTCCTGTGGATAGTCCATTCTTTGCCCCCCAAAGCATTGATAACGAAGTTGGTATTAAACATTGAATTCCGCCAGATCCCGTCTCCTCCTTTGTACTTTGAATCGAATAAAGAGATTGTCATCAGATAATAATATTGCCGGGTAAGGAATTTTTCAAAAGTTAAGTCAATTCCAACGTTCCGGCCAGTGCCTTTGTTCACCAGCGTATCATTGAAATACTCTCCTGTACTGTTGATCTGGGAATAATAACTTCCCGGCTTTACCGGGATATCGTAAAGGTACTGGTAATAAAGCTCTGTCATGAACCTGATGTCCTGCCTGATAAGGAAATCATAGCCCAGGACAAAATGCTGGGCACGATTGAAATTCAATGATTTATTGACCGGAACGGTAGAAGTTTGATTCACCTCTGCTCCCGACAGATAAAAGCCAATATCTTCAAGCTGTGAATGCATGCCGTATCCTGCGCTCAAAGCATGTTTCTGGTTGATCTGCCAGCGGATGGCAAGTCTTGGTTCAAGCGAATAATGTGAATTCAGCAGAAAATATGAATAGCTCAATCCCCCGGTAAATTCAAAATCGTTGGTAATGAAGGTTTTAGTTTCGCCATAGGCCAGTAAAAGCCCCGTATTTCCATTTCCCCTGGTCACCACACCATAAATTCCTGTCAATGGATTAGTTGAGCTGATATCCATATTATAAAACAATTGTGTATAACTGATCCCGCTTCGAAATGTTAGCCGGGTTCCGACCTTTTGGTTGTAAGTAATTGATCCTGTGAACCTGTAATTTTTCTGGTAAGTACTATCTTCAGTGTTCAGATCATACTTATTTGTCATTAACCGGTCATAATTTATGATATCGCTATAGGTTGCCGAGATAAATGAATGCAGGTAAGATTGCCTTGTCAGATATATCTGGTGAATAAGTGCGACAGCTCCCATATGGTTACTGGTCAGCGATTGGGAGCGGTCATCAATAGTATTCCATGAGGTTGAATCCTTTTCAGGAGTTGATTTAATACTTGAGATTCCTCCTATTCCTACGAAGGAAAATGTGCCGGCTTTTGGAGTGGGGAAATTAAGCTTGAATGAAAGATCCTGGAAAGATGGCAGTGAGTTTTTCAGCCAGGGATCAATATATTGCAGAAAATATAATATGGAATACCGATAATTGAACAGATAAGAAGAGGTATGACTTTTACTAAAAGGTCCTTCAGATGAAAGCTCGAGTCCCTCGATTCCTGCCTGGATTGCAGTTTCATATTTTTCATTATTTCCGTTTCTGAACCGCATATCAAAAACGCCGGAAATGGCATTGCTGTATTGTGCCGGGAATGCAGCGGTATAAAAATCTGAGTTTGAGAGTACCTGGCTGCTGAATATTGTAAAACCACCTCCGGAAGTGCCCACGTAAGCAAAATGATTGGGGTTTGGAATATCAACACCTTCGACCCGCCAAAGCAATCCCTTTGGAGAATTTCCCCTTATCATGATCTCATTTGAATTATCCCCCGCATTAGAAACTACTCCGGCAAGATTTGAGACAGCCCGCATGGGATCATCAACAGAACCTGCATAACGCCGGCTTTCATCTGTATTAAAGGAGCGGGCTCCGACCAATGCCATGCGATCCACAGGCTTGTCTTTATCAACGCTTGCCTTGATCTCAACCTCCTTTTCATTAACTACAACTTCCTCTAATTCAACAGTAATTACCGTCTCTTTCCCGGAGGAGACCAAGATTTCCGGGATGACCGTTGTTCTGTAACCCACAAAGCTGACTTTCAATGAATGACGGCCAACAGGAACGTTTTGGATCTTAAAGGTGCCATCATGGGCTGTCGTAACTCCGAGGATGGGCTCTGAATTCAAAACAATTACATTAGCCCCTTCCAAACCGGTTTTTAACTCAGCATCTATGACCTTTCCGCGGATCACCTGGCTTGGCATCTGTGCCAAGATCATCCCGGGAAGGAAAAGAAAAAAGAAAATATAATAACCTTTCAATTCTGAAATTCTTATCAGATGGAACTATCAAACTTAAATAAAAAATTAGTATGCCCTAATCTTCTCATCCAGAAAAGTTTGGAAGAAGGGGTAATACTTGATTATAGAAAATGGTAATTATTCTAAAACCTGAATACTATTTTCAGAGGTTATAAAATATGTCCTTCTATGGAGTCTAGTAAAAAACTTAAATATGATGTAATTTTGTGCCCTGATATCGGAAATTTATTCTTGGTAAATAAAGTGTTACATACAATCTGGAGGCATGAGCGATACCATCTATAGTGTGATCAGGGGAACAGGAAGTTATATCCCGGAAAAGGTTATTAAGAATGAAGATTTTCTCACCCATGAGTTTTATGGCACTGATGGCAGGAAACTTGAAAAAACAGGTCAGGAAATAATTGATAAATTTCGGCAAATATCCACTATTTCTGAGAGAAGATTTGTTTCAAACGACTTGGTAACTTCGGATATTGCCTGGTATGCTGCACTTGAGGCTATTAAATCTTCGGATATTAACAAAGAAGAACTGGATTACATTATTGTTGCACATAATTTTGGCGATGTTAAGAAAGCAGACAGACATCTGGATATGGTACCCAACATTGCCTCGCGGGTAAAACATAAACTTGAGATTGTAAACCCTTATACAGTAGCTTTTGATTTACCTTTTGGCTGTCCTGGCTGGCTGCAGGCTGTGATCCATGCCGACTATTTTATCAAATCAGGTGATGCAAAGAAAATACTGGTTATTGGGGCAGAAACGTTATCGAGAGTTTCCGATCCCCATGACAGAGACAGCATGTTATATTCAGACGGAGCCGGTGCGGTTGTTCTGGAAGCAGTTAATAGCGATAGCCCCATCGGGATACTTGCCCATAAAACACGATCGGATACTTTAGTATATTCTCAGATGTTATACATGGGCAGATCTTACAAGGCAGGTGACGAAAACAAGCATGACATTTATTTAAAGATGAATGGCAGAAAACTTTATCAATATGCTCTTGAAACGGTACCTCAGGCCATTAAAGATTGCCTTGATAAGAGTAACATTCATATCAGTGAAATCAAAAAGGTGTTGATCCACCAGGCGAATGGGAAAATGGATGACGCTATCATAAAGAGGCTTTACGATCTTTATAATATTGCAGATATACCTGAGAATATAATGCCAATGACAATCTCATGGCTGGGCAACTCATCCGTAGCGACCCTTCCGACAATACTTGACCTGATTCTGAAAGATAAATTGAAGCCTCATAAATTAATACATGGCGATACCCTTGTTTTTGCTTCTGTCGGAGCCGGTATGAATATAAATGCAGTGGTTTACAAGATATAATTACGTTTTATTTTACAAAAATGAATATAATAAAACTGGCTCTTTCTATTGCTTTGCCTCTTGTAATAGGAGCCGTGGCAGGAATTTTTACTACCCGGGAGATCCCCGAATGGTACGCAACTTTAAACCGGCCCGGAATAAGTCCTCCTAACTGGATATTTGGCCCTGTATGGACTATTCTCTATATCCTGATGGGATTCTCATTTTACCTGATCTGGATACAGCCTGCCGGAAACCTGCGAACCCTCGCGATTGTCATTTATTTGCTGCAGCTTCTACTCAATTTTTCCTGGAGCTTTCTTTTCTTTTACTTTAAGCGAATAGGATTTTCTTTGATCGAGATTATATTCCTCTGGCTCAGTATCCTGATCATGCTTTTCTTTTTTTACAGGGTAAAGCCTGCAGCGGCTTATCTTAATATCCCTTATTTCTTATGGGTAAGTTTTGCTTCTGTACTGAATGCCTCGTACTTTAGCCTTAACTAGGCATATTATAAAATGAATATCCCGTGTGTTGTGAAATATTCTTAATTTGGTTCGTCATTATAAAAGAAGGTTAGAAAAATGATCATTATGGATAAATAATTCAATTTAAAACGAATCATAAATGAATACAGAGAATATGCACAGGGTTTGCCCTGTTGAGCTTGCCGGTGGGCTTGATAACATTATCAGGAAATTCCTGCAAAATCCAAAAAAGCTATTAGAACCCTACATTAAACCAGGTATGACCTTTGTTGATCTGGGATGCGGACCTGGTTTTTTTACGGTTGAAGTGGCAAAGATGCTTAAGGGCCAGGGAAAAGTTATCGCCGTCGACCTGCAGGATAGAATGCTGGACATTGTGAGGAAGAAAATAACAGATACCCCTCTGGAACAACTGGTTGTCCTCAACAAATGCAGTGAAGATAGCATCAACGTTAAGGAACCTGTCGATTTCATCCTCGCATTTTATATGATCCATGAAGTCCCTGATAAAGAGAGACTTTTCCGGGAAATGTCAGCTATTCTTAAAAGCGCAGGACTCATCTATGTCATTGAACCAAAGTTCTTTGTTTCAAAAAGGGAGTTTGCAAAAATGGTCAACATAGCTCAAGATCATGGTTTTGAACCTGCCGCTCAGCCCAGAGTGCATTTTGGGACTACTGTCTTGCTGAGGAGGGTATAGCGGGATACTTTACTTTTCAAGATAATTTACCGGGCCCCGGTCGCTATCAAGATGGTTTCGGGAAGAATTTGATTTTTCCTGATATTAATTCAAGGACGATTATAGCACCGGAAAATAAAATGCGAATAAGATAGTTTGTAAAATCAATCACATTATTATCACTGGCAGGAGTTATTATGAAAATAAAAGATCTGAATAAGTTGGCAGGATCATTTGGTGATATTACAAAAATGCCTGTTCTGTTTGTTGGACATGGCAGTCCCATGAATGCTATCGAGGAGAATGAATTTGTAACAGAGTGGCGGAACATAGCCAAATCGATTCCAAAACCGAATGCCATACTTTGTATTTCTGCTCATTGGGAAACAAAGGGCACCTTTGTTACAGCTATGGAAAAGCCCGCAACGATACATGATTTTGGCGGATTCCCCCAGGAGCTCTTCGAAGTACAGTATCCTGCTCCCGGAGACCCTGCACTAGCGAAGGAAACACGGGATATGGTAAGAAATGTCCAACCCGGACTTGATGTGCGCTGGGGTCTTGACCATGGTTGCTGGAGCGTTCTGAGGAGGATGTATCCTGATGCTGATGTTCCTGTGGTGCAGCTCAGTCTGGATTATTCACAGCCTGCCCAGTATCATTACGACCTGGCTAAGGAGCTTTCGGGATTGCGTAAGAAAGGAGTTTTGATCATGGGCAGCGGCAACTTGGTGCACAACCTAAAGCTTGTGGCATGGGACAGGATGAATGAACCGGGATTTGGCTACGACTGGGCTATAGAGGCCAATGAGAAGATGAAAGAGTTCATCCTTTCCGGCGATCATCAGTCGCTGATCAATTATCGGGAACAGGGAAAAGCCTTTGATCTGGCTATACCAACTCCTGAGCATTTCCTTCCCTTACTCTACGCACTGGCACTGAAGGAGAGAGGAGAGAGTATTGAGCTTTTTAACGACAAGCCGGTTATGGGGTCACTGACAATGACAGGAGTGAAAATCGTCAAGCATCAAGATTAACCTTTCCAGGGTTGTTTAATCATGTCAGTGTCGTCACAACAAGCGAATTCTATCTGAAGGGTAGTGTGGGTAATCCTGAATCTTTCCTTTAATAAGTTTTCTATTTCATCACGCAAATGGTTCGAATCGCTGAGAGTCATATCTTTTGTTGCGTCAATATGGGCTTCATAAAGAACGTCATGATCCTGAAGCTGCCAGCAGTGAACATGGTGGATATTCCGGATGAGGGGATGGGTTTCAATAGCATCTTTGATCTCTTTAAGATCGAGTCTTGATGGGGTGCTTTGCATAAGGATTTCAACGGATTGGCGCAGGATTTTATATGCCTGAAAGATAATAATGATACTGATAAGGAATGTCAATACCGGGTCGATCCAGTTTATATGTATAAAGTAAATAAGGATGGCCCCGCCTACGACGGCAAAAGACGAAAAGGTATCGCCAAGCAAATGAAGATAGGCAGCTTTGATATTCAGGCTTGACTTTGAATCGTGGTGCAGGAAAAACACGGATACCAGGTTGAATAACAATCCGATGCCTGCCACAATAAACATTAATCCTACCTTGACGGGCTCAGGGTTTAATATCCTGATGATTGCATTATAGATCAGGTAAATTGAGATTGCAGTAAGGACTGAAGTATTGACGAATGCGGAGAGTATCTCAACACGCTGGTAGCCGAAAGTACGTCGTGTATCCGGTTTTTTCCCACCCATTTTATGGGCCAGCCAAGCCAGGATGAGGGCCAGGGTGTCGCTAAGATTATGAATCGCATCGGATATCAAAGCAAGACTGTTGGAGAAAATGCCTCCCGTTATTTCAACCACGGTTATTAGTGCATTCAGGAAAATGCTTAATAACAGTCTGGCCGATGTCTTATGATCGTGGTGAGAGTGACCAATATGTTCCTCATTATGCATATTTACTGGCAGCTTTTTAAGAATTCAGGTATAACCGGCCGTCCTAAATTAACTCTGTTAAGACCCAGATATTTGGCAGAAGGGTCATAATTTATTCCCAGTTTCATTAACAGAGGTTCCACATCCACCTGGTGAAGCTGCACACCCAAGTCCCACGGATCATAACCAAGGACCAACCCGGCAAATTCTTCATAGGTCAATACAGGGATCCCATAACCTTCTTTGTCATAGGTCTTATGTTCCATCTCGCTGATGGCATATTGCCAACGATCAAGGAAATAAGCACAGCCCGGGCAATTCGTTAATATAAGGTCGGGATGATAAGGCTGTAGCGATTCGAATTTCTTTCTGGAATTAGAGAGCGAATATCCGCGGTTTTCTTTTATGAGATACTGACGAAACCCGAATCCGCAGCAATGCCGGCGCTCGGGATAATCCACTTGTTGTCCGCCCCATTCTTCTATCATCCCGGTTAACACATTAGAATATTCGGCACCTCCTATTCCTTTCTGAGGGAATATCTTTGCATAATGACATCCGACGTGATCAGCAATCTTCAGAGGTTCACCGGTAGAATGATTAACCATCCGGTTTTTTGCCTTCTCTGCAATTTCTTTCCTGAACTTGTAAATAATGTCACTGGTATGAACCACATTTTCAGGTATCTTAAAGGTCTTCCCGGTAGAATTGAGAAGAGCTTTTCGTGCTTTCTCCTCCTCTTCAGGAAAATGTTTCCAGGTCTCAAGCACTTCCAGATAAATACCGAAAGAGGTGACACAGGAACAAACAAGGTTTTTGTACCCGGCTTCTGTCATGAGTGCAAACTGGCGGGCTACAACAGTCATGGTAGTTTCAAAAGGTACAATACCTGAATGATAAGCGATCCCTGTGCATGATGTCTGCCTGGGATCATCAAAAATTTCCTTTACCAGCTCTTCCCGGAGGATCCTCAGGAAGATCGTCTCTGATGCCGGGAAAAAATTCTGACGAACACAGCTGCGTGCATAGTAATAATGATCATCAGCGATCTCTTTCTCATAGGAAGCCCATATCCGGCCCTTATCTTTCATAGGATTTATTCTTTAGCAGATCCCTTTTCTATCTGATCAAAGCGTTCCATGGCACCGGTTTCAATAAAAATAGCTTTTAGATCCTCAAGTGATTGATCGGGGATTTTACGCAATGCCCCCGGTCCGGGGTTGTTGTAATTAGCTCCCAATCTCTTTAGTATTTCTATCCGGTTGTCACGATACCAGTCCCATATCGGCCCCTGCTCTGGAAAGTAATCGGTATTGATCTCATCAATAAATATGCAGTATCCATATTTTAAAATATACTCTCCAACAGAGCGTTTAATTCTTAATTGCAAACGACCCTGCTCAGATTCGGCAAATAGCCCCGTTTTAATCGACAAAGCCCGTAATGCCTGGATAACATATGCAGGAGTATTCCCTCTCGGGCAACGGGTCTTACAGGAGAGGCATTCCCCGCATCTCCAGATCGTATCGCCTTTGAGAACCTTTTCAAGAACGGATTCATCCTTTCGCTGGATCGAATCCAGCAGCATCCGAGGGTCATAGTCAGAAAACTGAGCTGCAGGACAAATTGCAGTACAAGTGCCGCAGTTGATACAGGCAGTCAAGCCTTCCTGAAAGCGAATATCGGCCGTTAATTGTTCAAACAGGGGCTTCATTTATCATAATTAGAAACAGAGAACCTATTTAACAATGAGAAATAGCAAAGTTAATCAAATGGTGACAATAGAAAAATAATCACTGGAATCAGATGAGAATGTTACCGGCGAATATTGAGCGACCACCAATTCTCATGAATTTTACAAAAGTGATCCGATCTATTTAATTTCAGAATATTCAGGAATATTGGTCAGGTAGTCTTTAAATACTTTTGTGATCAGAGGTTCCTTCGTATTCAAGATCTTAATCTTCTTATCTTTCAGCATTCTTTCGTGACACTGGTCTATGTCATTTACTATAACCAGGGCGCAATCGAATAAGTTATAGTAGGTACCGTATTTTGAAATCAGTTTTTCACTGAGTAAGTTCCATCTTAACTCTTGATCAATGATCTTTCCTTCCTCCACAGTTGTAACAAGAAAAGCCCTTGACCCCATAAATCGTTGTCTTATGAATACTCCTTCATTGGTCGGAATTGCGATTTTATATTGTTGTGCCATTATTAGTTGATATATATAGATCGGTCTTCAAATCAGTTAGTAAATCAAGTTCTGTTTTCTTTTAAGTCGTATTCATTTAATAAGATTGAATCAGAGAAGGAAAAAAATTCAATCAGATTATTTTGGTCAAATCAACTGACTGCAGAGTTATTCCTGAAATAGAAGAACAATGCGAGAGGCCTGTAAATTGCATGAGCAAACTTTGAAAAGGCAAAAAGCAGTACCAATTCCATTGAAATGATAGTATGTATTACGAATACAATGTGATTAATAAGAAGATCTGCATTTAGAGCAACCGAAATTTCCAGCCAGAACCCAGTAATTCCTGCAATCCATAGAAACCATAGAAAAACCCAGTCGGCAAGCCTTGTTTCAGAATAAGCTTTGGTCACTTTCTTTACTCTATAATTGATGGCCAAACTGGCTCCGGATACCATTAGTACCCCTGCAATCGTTCCCAGAACACGGCTGGGCCACCAGATGTTTGTAGTTGGATCTTTAAGCAGGAAATCTAATACAGTAGCCAGAAGAAGCCCGAGAAATCCCCACATAATTGACCAATGAACAAACCAGGGTTGAGTATACCATGCTTTGTTTTTCCAGTATGAATCCTCTTCTATATCACAGGTTTTATACCGGTTCATTGTTGCAATTTCGGTTCCTACTGCCAATAAGGATTTTGCAGAGTTATTGACTATTTTTCCCTCGCCAATTTTAGCCTTGCCCAATTTCAAGACCATCGTAGTTAGCCCCCAGACAATTGAGAGTCCTGTAAAACTGAAAATTACCAATCCCATGTTGTGGATCACAGCATATGGTAAAATGGTAAAAAGCCATCGTGAAACAATATAATCAGGCTTTAAGGTAAACAGGAAAAATCCAAGAAGTATGGCAAAGATTAATGTAACCGCTATAAATGCAGGATTACTCTTGAACATCAGCTTTGTAATTCCAGTCGGTTCATAGGAAGCAATGGCATAACGGCGAAGAGCTGCCATATAATCACCAGGCCCGGCTTGTCTTGGACAGGTCTCTGAACAATCCCCGCATGAATAGCAGAGCCAGAGTTCTTTACTCTGTAGTATCTCTTCTTTCTGTCCAAGCATACCCTGCCGGATGAATATCCTGGGGAAATTGTTGTTTTTATCGGTAAGCCCGCAAACAGCAGTGCAATTGCCGCAATTAAAGCAGGCACTGAAATCTTTAGCACCGTATCTCTTTATTTCAGACGCAAATGATGGATCAATTCTCGACATCCTAATGATTTTTTAATTTGTAAGCATAGTATTCATCTGAATCATCCAGACCATCAGCCTCAACAAGACTGTATTTATTCATGGTCATCAGATTATATGTAACAAGTTCACGACTGAGATCTAATTCTGTTGCCAGGTCAGGAATGGTTTTGGAGCCGGTTTCAAGGGAAGTAGTAATTTGCCTCCAAACCTGGGGCATATCTTTCATGAAGACCTCTTCTTCCTCCATGCCTTCTGTCTCTGATTTTTCTGCTTCCTTTAAGGTTAAATCTTCAACAAAACCATCTATCATTCCCTCAATCTCATTATTTGAATATTGTGCAATGTCTATTGCATCAGCAGGACAGACAGGTGCACACATGCCACATCCTTTACATACTGCCTCATTCACGGAAGCTACCGTTCTGCCAAACATTTCAAGAGGATGAATGGCATTATATTCACAAACTTCGGCGCACTTCCCGCACCAGGTACATGTTTCAAAATTTACCCGTGCGATAATCGGTTCAAGCATGATAGTCGGGTTCTTAGTCAGCGCATTGATCTTCACTGCTGCTGAAAGTGATGACTGAATGGATTCGGAAATATTTTTAGGTCCCTGGCAGGATCCTCCTAAAAATACACCGTTTATCACAGTCTCAACAGGCCTTAACTTCGGATGGATCTCATTGAAGAATTTATCATTTCCTACAGGGATCTTCAACAGTTCAGCAATGGTTTTACTGTCACTCCTCGGTACCATCCCGGTAACCAGAACCACAAGGTCGACCTCAGCCTCCATCTCTTGTCTCCGCGTGAGTTCGTCTTTAACCTTAACCAGGATTTTATTTCCGGATGGTTCAACTACCGGGGGGGTCTTTTCATCATATTTAAGAAAAATGTCTCCGTTTTTTGAGGCCTGCTCATACAAGATTTCCTGCTTCCCATAAGTCCTGATGTCCCTGTATAGATGGTAAGCTATAACTCCTTCGAATTTATCATGAACCATTATTGAATTGTGTATGGCTGAAGTGCAGCAAACTCTTGAACAATATTTATTTTCTCCTTTTGACTGCCTGGTCCCGACACAATAAATGTATGCAATGCTACTTATCTTTCTCTTATTGACTATTAGTATGTCCTTACTATTATCAATTAACTTTCTGAATTCCGGAAGGGTCATTACTGCAGGAGACGAACCAAATCCAAATTCTCCTTCTGCTGGCTGATAAGAATCAAATCCAGTTGAAACCAGAATAGCTCCGGCTTTGAGATTAAGAATCTCATTACCAACTTTTACATTGATAATAAAATTACCGAGGCTACCGCTAACCTTTTCAATAACAGCATTCGTGAACAGTTTGATATTTGGAAGTTCTCCTATCTGCTTTGACAGAGATTCAACAATTGCAGTTCCCTGTTGTCCGGTGATGAAAAGATCTTTCCATTTAGCGACATTTCCTCCGGTAACAGATTCTTTTTCGACCAGGTAAACCTGATTACCCATCTTTGCGAGGTCAATTGATGCCCTCATTCCGGATACACCAGCTCCAATAATTACAACAGCTCTTGTCGAAGAAACTTCAATGTTGTCCAAAGCTTCCGAGAAAGTCACCTTCCTGATCCCGGCTTTTATCAATCCTGCTGCTTTGATACTTGCCTCTGAGGGTGTATCGGAATGAGCCCATGAACATTGTTCACGGATATTGACCTGAGTATAATTATATGGATTAATCCCACCCCGCAATGCAACATTTCTGAAAGTATGAAGATGAAGCTTTGGTGAGCAAGAGGCTACGACGATGGCATCCAAATTCTCCTCTTCAATATCTTTGATCATCTCTTTCTGATTGGAGTCTGCACAGGCAAACATGACGTTTATCGAAATAATTACGCCATTCTCACTTTTTGCAATGTCTTTGATCTGCGCAACGTCAACATAATCTGAAATGTTTCCGCCGCAATGACAGATATAAACTCCGATCCGTTCTTTTTTCTGTTTTTCTTCCATGGTCTTTTAGTTATGCGTTAATCTCCTGCAAAACAAGTTGTGGTTTCTCAACATTCAGGTATGCTGCTACCTCCGACGCCGCACAACCCGCAGACAAAATAGAATCAGGAATATCCATAGGCCCAGCGGCAGTGCCGGCTACAAATACACCTTCTATCGAAGTTCTTGCAGGGCTAGTCAAAACATCTACCTGTTTTATAAAGTTGAATTCATCGACAACTAACCTGTCATTCATAAAAGCTCCAACGATCTCGTTGTTTGGCTGAATTCCTACTGAAAGTACTACCAAGTCATGGGTTACTTCTTTTACCTGCCCTGTTTCGATGTTCTCAAATCTCAGGATAAGATCTCTGCTGTTGTTATCTTTCTCATGTATCCTGGCTATTTTCCCTTTCACAAAACTGATACCCATTGATTTCGACTGCTGGAAAAATTCTTCATAGCCCTTGCCGAAAGCACGGATATCCATGTAATAAATAGTGATATCTGCCATGGGCAGGGCTCCCATCAACAACTGAGCCTGCTTAATCGAGTACATACAACAGATCTGGGAACAGATTGGATTATTGGCACTTGCCATGTTACAGGAGCGATAGTTTTCAAGGCTCGAATCCCTCGAACCGGTGCATAGGACATAGGCTATATTACCGGGGACTTTACCATCTCCGGGTCTTAAGACATTATTGAATGGTCGTGTCGGTGCTATTAACCTGTCCATCTGGAGGGAATCAATAACATTTGCATACCTGGCCGATCCATATTGTGGCATACCTTCTGCTTTGAAAAGATTGAATCCTGAAGAAACAATTATACTGTTTGCCTTTGCTGTGATCTTCTCTTCTTTTTGGGAGAAGTCTATTGCATAAGCAGGACAGGCAGAAATACACTGATGACATTCCCTGCAATTACTGCAGTCAAGACAGCGTTCCGTGCTTCTTCTCACCTGTTCTTCAGTGAAGGTCAATTCAACATCTGTAAAATCCCTTATTCTTTCAGCTACCGGCCTCAAATTATCATCCAGCGCCGGAAGATGTCGAATATCAGTACGGCTTAAAACGGATTTTTCATTAACAGCCGGAAGCTTGTCACCAAACTCAAACTCCTCAAGGACTTCATTATTGAGATATTTGTCAATATAAAATGCTGCTCTTTTCCCTTGGCCCGCTGCTTCTATTATAGTCGTAGACCCCATAACAGAATCTCCTCCCGCAAATGTACAAGGTGTAGAGGATTGCAATGTCAATTCATTGACTTTGATCCTCCCGTGCTTGGTCAATTCAAGTTCTTTTTTGAAACATGCTGTTGTGGGTTGTAATCCAATGGCTTCAATTACAAAGTCGACATCTTCTTGATATTCTGACCCTTTAACCTCAACTGGCCTCTTACGGCCACTTTCATCGGGTTCTCCCAATTTCATCTTTATCATCCGGGCATTAGTGATAATACCATTCTCTCCAAGAAATTCGACAGGAGTACATAACACATCAATCTTAACTCCTTCTTCTTCGGCTTCCTTTAACTCGACTTTCCATGCCGGCATTTCTTCACGACTTCTCCTGTAAATAATCTTAACCGATGACGCTCCCAATCTGATTGCTGTGCGTGAAGCATCCATGGCTGTATTTCCTCCCCCGATGACCATTACCTTTCTCCCGGTAAGGTCAATTTTCTTGCCTATTTTAGATTCCCTCAAAAAATCAAGGCAGGAAACAATTCCATTCAATTTTGAACCTTCGATATTCATCGATGTCGTTTCGTGAGTACCAACTGAGACAAAAATTGAATCAAATCCCTGATCTTTCAATTTCTTAAGGTCCTCAATCTTATTATTAACTTCAATTTCAACTCCCAATGAAAGGATATTTTTAATATCGCGGTCAACAACACTATTGGGTAGCCTGTACTCAGGAAGGGTTAGTTTCATCATACCACCCGCTTCCGGAGCTGCTTCAAATATTTTCACAGTGTGACCCTTTAATGCGAGAAAATAGGCTGCTGTCAACCCTGCAGGACCTGAGCCAACGATTGCAACCTTTTTCCCGGATTTCTTATCGATAGCTACGACAGGAGGTTCAGGATGTTTAGAATAATAATCTTCGGCAAAGAATCTCTTAATCCTTCTGATATCTACCGGTGCTTCCAGGCTGGCCCTTGTACATTCCCCTTCACAGGGTGCATAGCAAGCACGACCAAGACTCCCTGGTATTGGAATATCTTCCATGTGCAGTTTCATCGCCTCCTCGTACTGGCCGTTTCTTACCAGGGAAATATAGCCATAGGGCTTTACCCCACCTGGACAGGTTGCGATACAGGGAGCAGAAGTATTCATCCTGTCAATAGTCGCAATCCGTGGATTGGCAAGACTGAAGGGTATGTATGCGACTTTCCTTCCTGCAAGTTTGGCATTGTATTCATCAGGCCGGACTTCAGGACAAGCTTGCTCACATTGCTGGCAGCCTGTACAGTTTTCAGGAATGACGTATCTCGGATGTTTCCCGATATTAATATCGAAGTGTCCGTCAACTTTCTCAATACTTTCAATCTCGCTATTTAACAGAACAGTTATATTCTTATGCCTTGCTGTTTCCGACATTTTAGGAGTTGTAATACAGGCAGCACAATCCAGGGTGGGAAACACTTTACTTAGCTGGATCATTTTTCCACCTATTGATAAAGCTTTCTCAACCAGGAGTACTTTGTAATCCATATTAGCGAGGTTCAGCGCTGCTTCTTGTCCTGCAATTCCCCCTCCGATCACGAGGGTATCATAAGTTATAGTCTTTTTTGTCATTCCAGTTCAGCTAAGATTTTCGTGAAATTTGACATATGATTGGCAAATGGCTCGGCACAAACCGAACAAATAGCGGCCATCCTTATCCTTTTGGGATTGATGTTATTTTGTTTCATTAAGACCTGAGATTCTTCAATAATCTTGTTGGTGAGTTCTGGACACCTTGAGCTGTATGAGCATTCATGCCCATCAGCAGCGATAAATACGCCATCAAAGCCTTGCTTAAATGCATGTAAGATCCATCGGGGCTTTATCCCTGATGAACACGGAAGGCTTATCGTGTAAACCGACGGAGAGTAATGAATCTTTCGTAATCCTGCCTGGTCTATGCCTGGATCAGAGATCTTATCGGTTGAGAAGACCAGGATCTTTGGCCTTTTTTTGTTTGCCATGGTACAATTTTATTTCAATTACATTAAGACAAAGCTTCATTCGTCGATCCAAAATATGGATCTGTTTAATCACTTGAATAAGAAAATAATTGAGAACTGCAGTTACTTCCACGGGAACACTCCCGGCTTATGCTTTCCTTAAGAATAACCTTGAGTAACTATCTTCTTCTACAATACCAAGAAATTCATGGGTCATCTTCTGACACCATTTAGGAATATCGACTTTTGTGCCTTCATCGGATGAATAAATTTCCATTATTTCGCCGGAATTAATGTCTCCGATTCCTTTTTTTGCTGCTAGTAAAGGCCCGGGACATGCTGTTCCTCTGGCATCTACGATTGAGTTTGATTTCAAATTTTTCAGTTCTTCAGTGGTCATCTTATTAAGTTTTATGATTATATAAATAATTGAATTTTACTTTCCTGGGCATCTGACAGAAATGTTCCAACACCACAAACTGTCATTTTCGGATAGTCGATCATCTCTTCTTTCTTGAATCCCATCAAATTCATTGACATTTCACAAATGTTGATTTCGACTCCGATCTCAGCTGCTGTTGTGAACATCTCTTCAAGAGAGGCAACATTGTGCTTCTTCATGATCCCTTTGATCATTGAAGTTCCCATCCTTGCCATGTTCATTTTTGATAGCTTGACTTTACCGGACCCTTTCGGCAACATCATACCGAACATCTTTTCCATAAAATTCTTTCCTCTTACTTTTTTCTTTGGATCCCGCAGTGCTGAGATTGCCCAGAATGTAAAGAAAAGCTTTACTTTCATATCATAAGCAGCAGCACCTGTTGCTATGATCATTGCTGCCAATATCTTATCCATGTCACTTGAAAATACAACCATGGAAAGTTGGTCCTTGGTTCCGGCTTCAAGTCTGTTCACCTTAGTTTGTAATTCGTTTAGCTGGTTCTCAAATTCTGTACTCATAGTCATCAGATTTAGATATATTAATATATTTAGATATGTGATTGCAAAAATAACTGGATTGTTAATTGAATAACAAAAACAGAGGGTGATATTATCCTTGTATTTATGTGATATTGGACACACTATTGGATCAAAGATCCAAGAATCTTTTCCTTATTTTTGGGAAATTCAAGAGCAAAAAATGATTCAGCATTCATGCTGGAAGGTGTGTACCTGCTTCTGAATTCGTTTGTATGCTTTATATAAGAATAGTCCATCGCCCATTCAAGATGATGTCTTTCAATCTGGGCGAGTGCGTCAACAATGTAGGATAATTCCGCATTTGTCATTGTAGGGTGAAGGGATAACCTTACCCAACCTGGTTTTTCAGACAGATCACCATGGTTAATCTTTTCAGTGATCTTATTTGATTTTTCCTGGCTGACATTCAATAAATAATGGCCATATGTGCCTGCGCAAACACAACCTCCCCTGACCTGAACGCCAAAACGATCACTCAGTAGCTTAACGACAAGATTGTAATGGATCGAATCCATATGGAAAGAAATGATTCCCAGACGATCCTCGATATTATCCGCAAGAATATGGAAATGAGGTATTTGACTTAATTTACTAAATGCCATTTGAACCAGTTCTTTCTCTCTCAGATGAATATTTTCGGTTCCCATCTGATTCTTAAGCTCCATTGCCAGGGCAGTTCTTATGGCTTGGAGGAATCCAGGTGTACCGCCATCTTCCCTGATCTCGATATCATCGATAAACTTATATTTCCCCCAAGGATTAGTCCAGTCGACAGTACCACCTCCCGGCTGATCAGGAACTTTACTGTGATATAATGTAGAATCAAAAACAAGAACCCCTGAAGAACCTGGTCCACCAAGAAACTTATGTGGTGAAAAAAGAACGGCATCCAGTTTTTCCATCGGATCTGCAGGATGCATATTAATCTCATCGTAGGGTGCTGAAGCTGCAAAATCAATGAAGGCATGCCCACCATATTCATGCATCAGCCGTGCCATCTGGTGATATGGGGTTCTAATCCCGGTTACATTTGAACAGGCCGTAAAGGCACCGATCTTTCGTTGACGGGTTTTGTATTTCTTTAAAGCATCCTCCAGGTGGTCAAGATCAACAAGCATATCCTTACCTGGTTCAATAACTACTACATCGGCTGCTGTTTCGTACCAGGATGTCTGGTTCGAATGATGTTCCATATGAGTAATAAATACAACGGGCCTTTCTTTCAGTTTCAAACATTTATTGTGTGCAACTTCTCCACAATTTTTTAACCCCAGGATTCTTTGAAATTTGACAACAGCACCTGTCATACCGAACCCTGTCGTTAAAATTACGTCTTGAGGCCCCGCATTGATATGTTGCTTTATCCTCTGGTGTGCAATGGAGTAAGCTTCAGTCATTAACCTGCCGGTTTCACTGGTTTCGGTATGGGTGTTGCCAATAAAAGGGCCAATTGAATCTGTGATTTTCTCTTCAATTGGTCTGTAAAGTCTTCCACTTGCAACCCAATCGGCATAAACCATCTTTTTTGCCCCAAATGAGGTAAAATAAACCTGATCCACTCCGATGATGTTATTCCGGAATTTTGCAAAATAATTTTCCAGGTTCATATGATTGGCTTATTTGTCAGGGACAGCAGCAGGTATCTGCTTCTTTGCTGATTTCTTTTAATAAGTAATTTAAAATGATCTTTGTAATTATTGTGTCGCCAACAGGGATGATTCGACTTCCATTAACTTTTTTTGAATAATTCCAGGATGTATTGACTAGAATAACTGAGCAATCATTGACTTCTTCAAAGACCGGTGTTCTATTGTCCTGGTTGTCGGTTGGTTTTCTCCAGCGTAATTCCTCTCCTGTTATCTCTCCCAGTTCAACATTGAATACGTGGAATCCTTTTACTGTTTCCCCGTTGCTTATATGTATAGCATCATTTGTAGGAATGGCTACTTTCATGTAATTGGGTTTTACGTTTTTAGACTCATTAAATCAGATGACAAAATTACTCAGTCTATATGCTTGGCTTACTGAAACATCTGTGATTGTTTCGACATTCTAATGTGAATCATATACTACTTCTAAGTGCTTATCTCTTCGGATGCAGGTGACATGGATATTATTAAATATGTGATATTAGTCACATATAGTTATCGAAAAAAATTGCAACTTTGCAAACTAAAATCACGAACATCAAATGATAAAATCAAACATATATCAGGATATAGAAGGGAAAAGAGTAAGTTGTCGTGATTGCAAAGAAAAATCATGTGCTGCTGCCATCTTAAATCCGAACGAGATCAATCTTATTAACGAGAACCGTACTGAAACAGAATTCAGGAAAGGAGATATTATTCTTCATGAAGGGACGATGATATCTCATATTATCTATCTCAAGTCGGGCTTGGTCAAAGAATACATTAAAAATTCAAATGAGAAGGAACAGATTCTTCAGATCGTTAAAAAATACACTTATCTCGGATTACCTTCACTTTTTGGAGACCGTGTAAATCATTATTCATATGCTGCACTTGAGGATATCACCGTATGTTACATTGATTTAAATGTTTTCAATGGATTAATAAAAAAGAATGGGAACTTCGCTTATGAAATTTTGGTGTCTGTGAGCAGGGACAGCCTGAACAATTTCCATAGGTTCATGAGCCAGGCGCAGAAGAAAACCTACGGGAGGGTAGCAGATGCGATCCTGTACTTCTCTAAAATAATTTATGAAAACCTTGAATTTGAGATTCCCTTTACACGCCAGGAGTTTGCAGAGTTGATAGGCATTGCACGTGAAAGTACAGCTCGTGTGCTCGCAAAATTTAAAGATGAAGGCATTCTGGAACTTGATGGCAGGTTTATCAAAATCAAGAAGTTGGATCTTTTACAGCAGATAAGCCGGAACGGTTAGATCATCCAGAACAAATAGATCACAATCTTTGGTAAACGGCTTTAAAGGCCTTTTTGCTTTAGATCTTTCATTCTCTTATCTCATTATTCTCTTGTTTTTTCTCGTTTCCTTTATTCACTTCCATTGTGAGGGCTGTCATCCCGGCCAGACCACCTAATTGCATTGATTCGAGTGCTGAGCTGGGAACAACGACAATAGTGGAATTCTGTTTCAAGCCTTCGTAAAGCATATTCATGGCTCTCAGATGGAGGGCGGTAGGGTTGTTTGTATAGGTTTTTGCCGCTTCTGCGAATTTCTCAGCTACCTGACGTTCAGAGTCACCAAGAATTACTCTTGCCTGGCGCTCTCTTTCTGCCTGGGCCTGCATAGACATTGCATCTTCCAGAGCAGGAGGGATCAGCACATCTTTAACTTCCACAGAAATAACATTAATACCCCAAGGCTCAGTACGTTCATCAATGATTTTCTGAAGTTCGCTACTGATTTTTTCCCGGCCTTCCAGCATATCTGATAGCATGGTTTTCCCGATCACATCGCGGAGAGCCGTTTGTGCTGCCCAGCTTATTGCACTTTTATAGTCCGCCACATCCAGTGCTGATTTTTTACAGTCTATGACTTTCCAAAACAAGACTGCATCAACATCGACCGGAACAGTATCCTTTGTAAGTGTCTTCTCTGTTCTGAAGGTAGTCGTTATAACCCTGATATCAATCCAATATGGAATATTGTCGATTATAGGAATAATAAAAAAGAGGCCGGGTCCCTTAAGGGAATAAAAATGTCCCAGTCTTAATATCACTGCCCTTTCCCATTGATTTGCGACTTTGACTGCACTGGAGACGATGGCGGCTATGACAAAGGAAATCATTCCAATCCATACTCCTTCCGAATTGTTTGACGACAGGTCTGACATTAAAAATGCCAATCCAAGGCCGATTCCAAAAAGAACGAAGAAGATCAACAAAGCAAAAGAATTGATTTTTCTCATTTTATTATCCTCCTGATTGTTTAAACATAAAGGCTGTAATCCGATTAACATTCAAATATAAGAAAAATTCCAGATTCATTATCACGAAGGTACAATAATATTTTAAAGCCAAAAAAATTATAGAGATTAAACGTGGCGTTAAAAAAATACAGAAGGAGTGAGGGATATAAAAAAGAAAAGAAGCCGCTTTGTGGAACAGCTTCTTTTCCCATTTGCCTGTATTAATTCCGGGGAGAGAAACTTAAAGATGTGAATCCAGGTAAGATTTGATAACGTTCTGTTATCAATAGCGGTGGAATATTTGGAAAGAATACAGCTACATATATTATTCCATCACGATCCGTTCTCCTCCCGGGTTATTATAGGTTATCATTAGTCCTTCATTTTCTTTATTCAAAAGAGAATTCATACTTGTCCCTCCCATTAATAGAAAATGATTTTCAAATCTGATAATCATTATTTTAACGATCAAAATGCAAAGATATTATCAATTATATGGAATTGTTCCAAATAAAAGGATCTTTCCTTATTTTATTTTGGATGATAGAGAAAGTCAGAGCGAGATCAGGGTGGAGAAAAGGAGGCGTATGAGGTGGGAATAAGGTAAATTTTAATACTTGAATATTGAATAGCGAATATTGAACAGCGAATTATGAATGATACATTATGATCAGAATGCATGAATAATAATCTATTATGAAGGATTGAAGTCAGAATTTAGCGGAATTACAAATCAGAGATTGTTATTACTTCAAAGGAAATATTTATTAAATCCGGATTCAGAAAGAAAATTTACCCTTTAAGATTTCCGTTTCATTAACGAACCTGCAGATACTATTGATTCTGGATGAGGTAAAGGTCAATAGAAAAAAATTTTCATTGTTTCATCTGACCAGATAATATTAGATTGATTTAGCTGTTATATATTAACGAGGTCGACAAAACATTTGAAAATAAGAAGAAAGATAATAGCATATTTAAATTATCACATATGAAATTATAACTCGAA
Organism: Bacteroidales bacterium; assembly: GCA_049520195.1. GTDB lineage: Bacteria > Bacteroidota > Bacteroidia > Bacteroidales > FEN-979 > FEN-979. The sequence goes on along the minus strand of JBEKQA010000003.1, from coordinate 19,708 downwards.
CAAAATATTCTTTATAAATTATTATTGGATTTTTCACTTTTCCAGATGAGAAAAAATAAAACTACCCAAAATACTTTCAGAATAAGCAGGAAAGCAGCTTTTTTACTTACAGGGATCTTAATTTGTATTTTAGGATTGACAATAGCTGTACATGTTTATATTGACAAAATAAAACCTCGTGCAGCAGAAGTGCCATTAAATAATGATTCAGGGTGTCCTGCTGCCCTGACTGTGATAAGAGCAAATGACAATAAACTTATCAACAGGCTTTACTTTGAGGAATCTCCTACGGAGTCATCAAAATTTAATGTTTTGAAAATAGATCTTTCAAGGATAATTTTTCAATATACAGGAAAAGGATCAGTTCAATCAACGTCAGTATATTGCAAGGATTTAACTGATGGAAGTTGGATGAGTATCGATGGTGACAGGCGATTCCTGCCGGGAAGCATGACAAAGGTTCCTATAATGATATATTATCTGATGATGAAACAACTCCATAAGATCGAGTTGAACAAGGAGCTATTATATGTGAAGCCAAAACAGAATTTCCCTTCACAAGTATTTAAAGGAGATTCCATCCTGGATGGAAGAAAATATACGATTTCTGAATTACTGAAATATATGATCGTGGAATCAGATAACAATGCAACTCACCTTCTGGCCAGAAACCTTGAAAGTGAGCCTTTTCGTAGGATTTTCACTGACCTGGAAATTCCTCCTGATGAGATCAATGATGTGAACTATCAGATAAGTGCAAAAGAATATTCAAGATTTCTTATGGTTCTATATAATGCAACCTACCTTCACAGAGATGCTTCCGAGAAAGCATTGGAACTGCTTACAAAATGTAAATTTAACAGTGGAATTACTAAAATGTTGCCAACAGGTACAGTTGTTGCGCACAAGTTTGGCGAATGCGGCAGAGACAATGATATTACATTCGGAGAATCGGCTATAATTTACCTGAAAGACAGACCTTACCTGCTAACCATATTAACATATGGATCACAGATACTAGATCAGACCTCTTTAGTTAGTGAGCTATCTGCAGATATTTATCATTTCATGAGTAACTGACTTTTCAAATCTTCTACAACTCCTTTCAAATTTCATATCCCGCGTTTTAATTTTTTATAACTTGCATAATAAATAAATTGCAGACCACTTTTTAATGGACTGATTAAAAGTAAATTGTGAATGCTAAAGATTTGCCAGTATCGACCTTACCTGCTTTTACCGGTCATTTTATTTTTGATATTCTTGAATTGCGGGGGAATATTTGCACAGGTGCATTACAGGTTCTTCTATGGCAAGGTATTAACATCTGAAAATAAGGAACCGGTAACCAATGCCAATATATCTTTTCTGGGATCGAAACTGGGCACAGTTAGTGACCAGAAGGGTGGTTTTTCCTTCTATATTGATACAATTCCAATAATAATGGTTGTAAGTCATCTTGGATATAAGACAAAAAAGATCCTTCTTGACGGTACATCAAATTCGATGACTTTATATATGGATATGGAAGTCCATGAATTGAAAGAAGTCGAAATCACAGCGAATAAAATTGAACCCATTTTCACGAGTGAACATTATACTCTTAGGGATTATGAGATTGATAGTGGAATCATATATTTACTTGTTTACCATACAAGGGTTTCAAAAGAAGAAATAATATGCAGGAATCTTTCGGGAGACACAGTTGCACGCTCTGGGATACTTCCATTCACCCCCATTTCGATTTTCAAGGATTGTCTTGGGTATCTGCAAATTATCGGGAGAGATTCGGTTTATCAGGTTTACAGGAAAGATAAAGATATCCTATTGATTGACCCTGTGACTCCCGATAAATTTATGGAGGTACTTTCTAATTGTGTAGCTTCAACAAAGAAAATACTGTTTTTTAAAAAAATGATTAGTCTTGAGCAGGGGGTGTCATATTATGGGATTAACAGGGTTACCAAAGAAAAGAAAGTACTTACCCAGATAGAAGATGAGAATAAATTAAAAAGATTACGACGTTACAGAGATGAAGATATGTTTCTCAGTCAAAGTACGCCAGGAGGCAGATTGACAGAAACGGGCACAATATCTTCAAGTAATGCAGCATCAATAGGTACTGAAAGAGACTCTTTTGATGAATGGAACTGGGTGCATAAAGTTTTATACAGGCCAATTAAAACCGCATTGTATATAATTCGCGGTTTCATCTGTATTTTTGATATTCCTAAGAAGGAGCTTGAATTTTACGATCAGGAAGGTAATTTTTCTCAGAAGCTGAGACTTAATATTGATCCTGTGAAGGAGGGTAAATGGTCGGGTAATATTTACCTCGATGAGACACAGTCAAAGGTTTATACTACGTTTGACAGAAGCACAGGTAGCAGCCTTTACCGTATTGATCTGAATACAGGAGATCTTCACAAAACACTCACTATCAAACATCCATACCCTCAGAAGATCAAAATCTATAAAGACCAGATCTATTACCTTTATGATGTTCATGGAAATCCGGATGATAAAACGTTATATAGACAAAATCTCTAGGAATCGTAATGTTTTTTACAATTACTTTGTAGATTCTGTCGTATTTTTACTTCAGGTTAATATTTGATTCTTATTCAGGTTCTGATCAAGAGCCCTTAAATTCTACCCTATGGTAGTAATGAAAATAATATTTTGGTTCCTGCTGTTTATTATTTCTTATACTTATATCGGCTATGGGATCTTGCTTTTCTGTATTGTAAGGCTAAAACGAGTATTAAATCATAAAAAACCGATTGATAATCTTCCTGAATTTGAACCTGAGGTTACTCTTTTAATTGCAGCTTACAATGAAAAGGATTTTGTAGATCAGAAGATTAAAAATTCTTATGATTTGAAATATCCCAGGGAAAAACTTCATATAATTTGGGTTACTGATGGTTCAAATGACGGAACACCAGAAGAATTAATGAAATATGATGGAGTAGAGGTATATCATCTTCCTCAGCGAAATGGGAAAATTGGCGCAATAAACCGCGGAATGCAATTTGTGAAAACCCCAATTGTCGTTTTCTGCGATGCTAATACCCTATTGGGGAAGGAATCGATACAACGCATTGTCAGATTGTTTCGAGATCATAAGGTTGGATGTGTTTCTGGTGAAAAAAGAATTCACACATTGGAAAAGGACGCTGCCGCGAATGCCGGTGAAGGGCTTTACTGGAAGTATGAATCCAAACTCAAAGAATGGGATGCAGAATTATATTCGGTAGTTGGAGCGGCCGGTGAATTATTCGCTATTCGAACTGAACTTTATCGCGAGGTGGAACGTGATACCTTGCTGGATGACTTTATCATTTCCTTAAGGATAGCTCAGGAGGGATATACGATTCAGTATGATCCTGAAGCTTATGCCATTGAAACTGCATCGGCAAATGTTAAGGAAGAGTTGAAACGTAAGATCAGAATATCAGCTGGTGGTATCCAGTCTGTGATCAGGTTAAAGCCATTGCTTAACATCTTAAAATTCGGTACTTTATCATTTCAATATATTTCACACAGGGTATTAAGATGGACACTTGCGCCACTTTCACTGTTACTTCTGATTCCTGTGGGGTTAATACTTGCTTTGGGGGAGAGGACCTATCCCGGATTATACACTTTATTATTTTTTCTTCAGATCATTTTCTATTTGGCAGCATTAATTGGATGGTACTTGGAAAACAGGACGTTACGGGTGAAACTACTTTTTGTCCCATACTACTTTTTAATCATGAACTTATCTGTGTATCTGGGATTTATCAGATATTTAAAAAAGTCACAATCTGTTAATTGGGAACGTGCTAAACGTGGTAATTAATTACGACTTTAATGAACCCATCATTGCCAGCAAAAAAGCCCGGATGGCTGAAGAACCATTTACCTGGAGGTGAATCTTACCTGGAGGTAAAAAAAATCGTTGAGCAACATAATCTCAACACTATCTGTTCAAGTGGCAAATGTCCTAATCTTGGGGAATGCTGGGGAAGAGGAACGGCAACCTTTATGATCCTGGGAGATATATGTACCCGTTCGTGTAGGTTTTGCGCAACAAAAACAGGGAAGCCTGATCTGGTAGACATGAATGAACCTGGAAGAGTTGCCGAATCTGTAAGACTGATGCATCTGAAGCATGTTGTAATCACTTCTGTGGACCGTGATGACTTGCCTGATAGCGGTGCTGAAATATGGGCTTCTACAATCAGGGAGATTAGAAGGGTTAATTACGGAACTACTATCGAAGCATTGATTCCGGATTTCTCAGGAAACCGGAATGCTTTGCAGGTCGTGATTGAAGAACATCCTGAGATAATTTCACATAATCTGGAAACTATAAAGAAACTCACACCGGCAATCCGTAGCAAGGCAAATTATAATACAAGCCTTCAGGTACTGGATCAAATTGCTGAAAATGGGGTCATTGCTAAATCCGGTATTATGGTCGGGCTTGGAGAAACAGAAGAGGAAGTCTGGACATTAATGGATGATCTTAGAAATGTAGGTTGCTCAATATTGACAATAGGACAATACCTTCAACCAACAAGGGACCATTATCCCGTTCATGAATATATTAATCCCGGTCAGTTCTTTAAGTATAAGGAGGAAGGATTGAAAAAGGGCTTTGCCTTTGTTGAAAGTCAACCCTTGGTCAGAAGCAGTTATCATGCAGAAAAACATGTATAAGTTCGTTTTCAAGGATCTTGGAAATATCTCGTACAAGGACGCGTGGGAATACCAGGAAAATTTATTCCAGGAGGTAATCTCGCTGAAAATCAATAAACAAGCACACCCGGGAAAGGAATCAAAGTCAGGAGTGAGTTACCTTCTTTTTTGTGAGCACCCTCATGTATATACCTTAGGTAAAAGCGGGAAAGCAGAAAACTTGCTTGTAAACATCCAGCAGCTTGAGGCAACCCATGCTGAATTCTTCAGGACCAACAGGGGAGGCGATATCACATATCACGGTCCAGGTCAGATAGTTGCATATCCAATATTTGACCTAGAACAATTGAAGTTATCGCTTCTTGAGTATGTTCGCCTACTCGAAGAGACTGTAATTCAGGCGCTGGAACCTTTCGGTATAAAAGGTGACAGATTGAAAGGCGCAACTGGGGTTTGGCTTGATCCTTCAACACCTTCAAAGACCAGAAAGATCTGTGCTATAGGGGTCAGGGCCAGTCGTTATGTGACGATGCATGGCTTGGCACTGAATGTAAATACTGACCTCTCCAGATTCGACCTCATCAACCCGTGTGGATTTAAAGATAAAGCTATCACCTCCATTGAAAAAGAAACCGGTCAAAGATTGGAAATGAACCAAGTGAAAGATGTCTTGAGAAATAAATTTGCAGCAGTGTTTGAAATTGATTTTATCCCAATTAATTCATTAGCTAATTAAAATACTTTGTGACCCTTCTACACAAACTTAATGAAGAAAAAAACAACTGTAATCCATTCTTTTTTGACTCCTTTTGCATACCCTATGATGCTATGAGCACCATTTTCGACTGTTCCGTTGGTTTTTATGTATCCGATTGCGTTATGATTGGAATTATCAACAATTCCGTTTGTTTGCAGATAACCGACCGCCTTATGAGTAGCGCTTTCGATAGTACCATCTTGTTTGATATATCCTAATATTCCGTGACTGTTGTCTTCAATGGTCCCATCACTTTTAAAATAACCTACAAGCGCATGATTACTATTTTCGATCGTGCCGTCCTTATTAACGTAGCCGACAACACAATGGCTGCTGGATTCAATATCCTGTGCAATTGCAGAAACAACACTACCTATTGCCACAAAAAGCAGGAACAATCTTTTCATTTTTTTCTGAATATTGCACAAATGTAAACATTCACAGGTTGTAAAAATGTATTATAATTTCCGGATTTAAAGTTTAAGCGGAATATTCATTTATATGAGACGTTTATCTGAGAATAATTTAAAATCAGAACAACAAAGGATTATGATTAATTGAATTTATTATAGATCTCATCAATTTTTTCTGCCAGCTCAAAATCCTTCTTAGTTACTCCTTTTGCCGAATGTGTATTTAAAGCGATACTTACTCTATTGTACGAATTGATCCATTCAGGATGATGATCCATTTTTTCTGCCTCCAATGCGATTGAGGTCATGAATGAAAATGCTTCCACGAAATTTCTGAATTCAATGTCCCTTCTGATAGCAGTATCATTAAATGTCCAGCTTTTTAGTTTATTAGATAAATATTTTATGATTTCTTCTTTTGAAAGTGATTTCATGGTTGATGATTTTAATTGATTGTCCCGTTTAGACAGTAATTAATTATTGCTTTAACATGTATCCTGGTTGTATCCATCACAGGGATTCCAGAATAGATTTTTTGTGTCAGAATAAGAGGGAATTCCGTACATCCCAGTATGATTGAGTCAATTTGTCGTTCTTTGACCATTTTATCAATAATTCCTATTAATAATTCTCTTGACTCATTTTTAAAAATCCCCAGTTCGATCTCTTTGAAAACAATGTTATTGATCAGTTCTTTATCTTCCTTTGTCGGTAATATTATTTCTATACCTCGTTGTTTAAACACATAAGGGTAAAAAGATGCATTCATGGTAAAACCGGTACCAAATAATCCCGGACGTTTTAACCCTTTTTTTATTACCTCAGCACAGGTCGCTTCAACAATACTGACCAGGGGTATTGGTGTTCTTTCCTTTAGTTTGTCGAAGACTATATGAGGTGTATTAGCGCCGATGGCTGCGAATTCTGTTCCGGCACTTTTCAGAGCATTGATTTTATTTAGCAGATATGTGACGGCTTCATCATATTTTTTTGCGTTCATAAACACCAGGAATTCAGACATATTTACACTGTATACGATTATTTCAGGATAATTGAAATTATCACTTTCATCCTTAAAGTGATTGATGATTTCTTTGTAATAATCGATCGTCGCTTCAGGTCCAAGGCCACCTACAATACCTATTCTTTTCATGGCGTTCATTTTAATTTTAAAAAAGCTCACAAAATGCACATCCTGACATGTTCCTCATTATAATGCCTGGAAAAAAGATGAATTGCTTTCTGATGGCTGCTGAAATGATCATTGAACTCAGTAAAGAATCAGCTCATCTAAACATAGATACAAAAATAATATGAGAAAAGGAAAATTGTTCCTTACTAATTGAATAAGAGGGTAAAATGAACTATTTTTGTACATCACTTATCTTGAGTGATTGATGATTAATTAGGAACTTTTTAAACGATACAATATGAAAAAACTATTTACTCTTGCTCTTTTCTTAGTTACTGCTTCTTTTGTAGGAGCTCAGTCACTTCTTTATCAGGATTTTTCAGGATCTTGGCCACCAACAGGGTGGACCTTTGATTCTCATTCAGCAAACTGGCTTCAAAGTCCAACGTCAAACGCTGGGGGAACAGCACCGGAAGCCACATTTTATTGGAGTCCACAGTTTACAGGAACTTCGCATTTTATATCTCCAATGATTGATCTTACAGGAATAAATAAAGTTGACCTTCAGTTCCTTCACATGGTCGATGATTATAGTGGCGGTTATTCTATTGGCGTTGCAACCAGACATAATTCAGGTGCATGGAATATTGTCTGGCAGATCGCAGTTACACAGCCTATCCCTGCTACAAGTGTTTATATACCAATTTCTAATGGAGATGTAAACAGCCCAACATTCCAGTTTAGTTTCTTCTTCAACGGACCCTCTTATAACATAAATAATTGGTATATAGATAACGTAGATCTCTTTAACCCGTATCATCATGATGTCAAGGCTTCTAAATGGCTTATCACAGACCAGTTTACTGCAAGTACTCCTTTTACACCATCCATCCAGGTCATGAATATTGGTCGGAATACAGAAACATTTCCGGTTGTGTTTAATGTCTATGATGCTTCGAATACACTGATACATACGGAATCTGCAACAGTTTCGAACCTCCTTGTGGATTCAAGTACAACCACTACCTTTACGGATTATGCCCTGCCCGATGCAAATAACCTATATACCGCGCAATTTTATACTAATTTGAGTGGTGATATGGATCATTCGAATGATACCATGGCAAATTATATTAATACCTATACTCATTCCAAGCAGCAGGTTATGATGGAGGTTGGGACAGGTACCGGCTGCCAGTATTGCCCGGGTGCGATGATGGGAGCTGAAGATTTAATCTCACATGGAGATACTGTGGCTGTAGTTGAGTATCATGCTTACAATTCCAGCGATCCTTACTATAACTCTTACGCAGTAGCCAGGTGCGCATATTATGGCATAACCGGGTTCCCGACAGCATTCTTTGATGGGTTATATTCATTTATTGGTGGAAGTAACAACCAAAGCATGTATCAATATTATTTGCCACTATATCAACAAAGTATAGCAAAAAAGACAGCATTTGAGTTTTATTTCACTCAGACACACTTTGACTCCAGTTATACTGTCACTGTTTACATTCATAAACTTGCAACATTTTTAAATACTAACACTGTACTGCAATTTGTTGTGACCGAAAGCCACATTGCATATCACTGGCAGGGACAAGATTCACTCCAATTTGTTGAAAGGACAATGGTACCTGATGCCAATGGAACTTCTGTCGATATGACAAATGATACCGTAAAAGAAATTAATTTGAACTTTACTGTGGGTTCTTCCTGGGTATTGCAGAATCTGGAAGTTTCAGCTTTCCTCCAGGATTCTAACACAAAAGAGATTTTCAATGGTAATAAAGCAATGTTGATAAATCTCATCACAACAGGAATCGGGGAACACAACAATAGCGGAGAAGATATGTTAGTTGAAGCTTATCCAAATCCTATGGTCACAAGAACTACTGTGCCTGCAATCATTGATAAGGAAGGATCTGCAATTGTAAATATCTATAATTTCACCGGACAAAAAGTCAAAACATTGTATGATGGTAACATTTCATCAGGAAGACATGACTTTATCTGGAATGGCACTGATGATAATAACGAACTTTTACCAGATGGTGTTTACTTCTGCAGGATGATAAAAGACGATAATACCTATTCACAGAAGATCCTGATTAATAGGTAATCACATTTCAGTATCGAATTATCTTTTTTGATTTGAAATAAACTGGAAGCCGCCCTGAATGGGAGGTTTCTCCTTTATCTCTCAACTGATCTTTTTTAATATTGAAATTTCCTCATTTTAAATCATTGATATTCAGTGAATAATCACATTTTCTATTAAATCTACGTTTTGTAATAACTTGATTATTAGCGTTTAGCTTTAAAAAAATATGCCTTTTCTATAGACTTCCTATAGACTTTCTATAGACTTTGTTCGCTCTTCCTTCGCTCTGGGTTCGCTCAGGGAATACCAACAGACTAATTAAAATTCATTCATTTATTTTATTGCTGTAAGTATTTTAATACCTTTATATCAAAAAATAATCCATGATAGATGAGCATATAAAACCTATCCGATTGCCACGTCCCAATCGTGAAGAAGGAAAATTAGTGCCAATTGCCTTAAAAAACAGAAAAACTACCCGTGAAATAAGCCAAAGAAAGTTATCTATGCAGATACTTTCAGATCTGCTCTGGTCGGCAAATGGTGTGAACCGCAAAAAAGGTCCCTTCGGAATTCCGGGACGGACAGCTGCCAGTGCAAGTAATTCACAGGAAATTGATGTCTATGTTGCACTTCAGGAAGCAACCTATCTGTATGATGCTATCCATCACACTTTGATACCGGTCGTTGAAGGTGACCTCCGTTCTCTCGCGATTGGCAAGGGGCAACAAAGCTTCGGAGATAAAGCTCCGGTTCGTCTCATCTATGTCGCTGATCTTAATAAACTTGCTCATACTGCAGGATATCAGGAACCTGGGCTACAGGATCCGGAAATTCAGAAATCCTACTATTATGCAGATACCGGCCTGATCGCAGGTAATGTTTATCTTTTTGCAGCTTCAAAAGGACTGGCTTCCTGGTTCCATAATTGTAATAAACCTGAGGTAAAAGCTAAATTAAGCTTACGACCAGACCAGATTCCGACCTTCGGACAAACTATTGGATATCCTGAGCTTCTGCAATAATTTTGCATTTATTAATTGAGTTCAGGAAGTTTTCAAAAGTGAAGGATAAAAAAATTCGTAATACCTGTATCCTTTCTGATTAGTCGGCGTCTAAATAAATATTGCCATTTTTCTCTTAAATATATTTGCCAGAATAAAAAGTATCTGATATGAAAATAGTTCGCTACTTAACAATGGTCTCCGTCGTATTCTTGTGTGTGGTGACGACAGCACAGAATCCGGGTGAATCCAGGATGATGACTGACCCTTCGGTCAGCAGTTCCCACATTGTCTTTGTTTATGCCAATGATTTATGGCTAACGGATCTGGATGGGACGAATGTTACACGTCTCACTGCCAATGAAGGTGCAGAATTTGCCCCCAATTTCTCACCCGATGGTAGTACTATAGCTTTTACAGGCCAATATGACGGGAATACGGATGTCTTTACCATCCCTGTTGAAGGAGGTGCTCCCACACGCCTTACCTGGCATCCTGACGCTGATTTTGCCCGGGGTTTTACTCCGGATGGAAAATCTGTCCTCTTCTCATCTACTCGTGAATCTTTCACCGGAAGGTTACCAGGATTTTATCTGGTCCCACTCACAGGCGGATTTCCGGAGAAAATGAAGCTTCCGAGCGGAGTCTATGGCAGTTTTTCACCTGATGGTAAGAAAATAGCTTACAACCCATCTTACAATGCTTTCCCACAATGGAAACATTATCGCGGAGGATTGATCTCCAACATATGGATCTGCGATTTGTCAACTCTTGCGGTCGAAAAGATCCCTCAGCCAACAGGCGGATGTAATGACTGGCGACCAATGTGGATTGGTGATAACGTGTATTTTTTATCTGACCGCAATGGTGAATTTAACCTGTTTTCGTATAATACTAAATCTGCTGAGATCAAACAACTGACCCATTTCACCGATTTCCCTATCAACTCCGCAGGATATGGTGGTGGACGGATCGTATTTGAACAAGCAGGTTACCTCCATCTTTATGATCCTGCTTCCAGTTCATCAAAGCAACTCCATATTCACGTTCCTGCTGACCTCTCAAACATACGTCCCCGATACGTGTCTGCTGCACAAAATATCCATTATTCGAATTTATCTCCCAGTGGTGCCCGCGCTGTTTTTGAAGCAAGGGGAGACATTATAACCGTCCCCGGCGAGAAAGGCGATCCGAGAAATCTTACCAATACCCCGGGAGTCTATGAACGTGCTCCTGCATGGTCCCCCGATGGAAAGAAAATTGCATGGTTCTCTGATGAATCAGGAGAATATCGGCTGGTAATCGCCGATCAGGATGGAGAAGGAAAAACAAAAGACTATCCGCTCAACGGGAAAGGATTCTATTTTAATCCTATCTGGTCACCCGATAACAAGATGATTAGCTATACCGATAATGGATTTAACCTTTACTATATCGAGCTCTCCTCGGGAAAAATTACAAAGGTTGCTTCTGAACCAATCTACGATATTTTTCAAGCCATGGTTCCCGACTGGTCGCCTGATTCTAAATGGATGACTTTTGCGATGATTACACCCACCAATATTCTAAGGGTCTATCTTTATTCATTGGACCAGGATAAATTGTACCCCGTGACTGACGGGCTAAGCGATTGTTCTGAACCTGTTTTCGATAAAAGCGGAAAGTATCTTTATTTCTTCGGATCAACTGATGCTGGCCCTGTTCGGCAATGGTTCGACCTTTCCTCAGAAGACATGCATATGAAAAATACTTTATATGTTACAGTACTGGATAAAACTTCTCCAAACCCTTTATTAAAGGAGAGTGATGAAGAAAATGTCACGCCAGAGCCTACTAAAGATCTGAATAAGGATAAAGATAAAAAGGATAAAAAAAAGGAAAAGACAAAGGAAGATAGCACGAGCGCCCTAAAAACAATCATTGACACAGAACATCTGACAGATCGTATTCTTGCGCTGCCCATACCTTCCGGGGATTATTCATCATTAACTGCAGGTCCGGAAAAGCAGATCTATTATTTGGAGAATCCTTCTTCTCAGTCTGCAGATGGTTTTGCCCCCTCGAAACTGCATAATTTCAGCCTCGAATCAAGAAAGGATAATGTGGTTCTTGATGCACTGAATTCATATACACTATCATTTGATAAGAAAAAGATCCTTTACGCCCTGAAAGATTCCTGGTTCCTTACAAAGACCGGCGACAAGATTGAAGCAGGTAAAGGAGGATTAAACCTGGAAGCTGCACAAATCCGCATCGATCCACCTGCCGAGTGGAGGGAAATGTTCTTTGATATTTGGCGCATCAACAGGGATTTCTTCTACGATCCGGGAATGCATGGTGTAGATTGGCCTGCCATGAAGGTAAAGTTTGAACAGTTTCTTCCTTATCTTTCCTGCCGTGACGATTTTACAAGACTTACCCGGTGGTTGTGCAGCGAGCTTTCTGTCGGACATTCATACACTTTCGGGGGAGAACAATACAGAACTGCAAAGGTGGTCCCGGTGGGATTGCTGGGAGCAGATTATTCTCTGGACAATGGCCTTTACCGTTTCAGTAAGATCTATGGCGGTCTGAACTGGACTCCTGAGTTAAAGTCGCCATTGACTGAACCGGGAGTGGATGTTAAAGAAGGAGATTATCTTCTGGCTGTTAATGGGAAAGAACTGAAAGCGCCGGTGAGTGTTTACAGCCTGTTTGATAATACTGTCGGTAAATTGACTGAGATTAAAGTGAGTTCGCATGCTGACCGCACTGATTCGCGGATTGTCAAGGTCGTTCCGATCGAAAACGAAGGAGATCTCCGCAACCGGTACTGGGTTGAGAACAACCTGAAAAAAGTCAACCAGGCAACCAATGGAAGAGTTGCCTACGTATATGTCCCGAATACTTCAAATGAGGGTCACGATTATTTCAAACGTTACTTCTTTCCTCAATCTGATAAGGATGGAATAATTATTGATGAACGATTTAATGGTGGGGGAGATCTGGCCGATTATATCATCGATATCCTGCGTCGTCCTTATCTGAACTCCTGGGCAACACGATATGGGGATGATTTAAAAACTCCTCATGCTGCTATTCCAGGTCCCAAGGTGATGCTCATCAATGAATTTGCAGGCAGTGGCGGAGATTATCTTCCCTGGTGTTTCAGGACGCTTGACCTTGGAAAACTTATCGGAAAAAGAACCTGGGGAGGATTAGTCGGTATCCTCAACTTCCCTGGACTTATGGATGGAGGGCATGTTACCGCTCCGAATGTGGCTTTCTGGAGTAAGGATGGTTGGAGAATTGAAAATGAGGGAATCAGTCCGGATATTGAAATCGAACAACTTCCGGCAGAAGTTGCCGCCGGAAAAGATCCACAGCTTGATAAAGCCATCCAGGTAGTTCTTGATGAGTTGAAAGAGAATCCACCGGAAAAACATATTCGACCACCATACCCAGTGAAGGTTAAGAAATAATCCGGTAAAGAAATAAAATATGAATAGTATGAATCCAATGTGATTCAAATCGTGAAGCATTACTTGCCAGCTTTTTTTCTTTCTTGCCTGGGCCTTTTGGATATGGCCTTGCCTGCTTCTGCTCAGGAAATAAGACATTATACTTGTTACCGTACTAATGATCATATCGTTGCTGATGGATTGCTTAATGAACCCGACTGGTCCAGAGCTGAGTGGTCTGGCGACTTTGTTGATATAACTGGCAAACCGGGACTAAAGCCTTCCTTGAGGACAAGGATGAAAATGCTATGGGACGATGACTATCTCTATATTGCGGCTGAACTTACTGAACCGGATATCTGGGCCACAATACTCAAAAGAGACTCTGTGATATTCCGCGATAATGATTTCGAGATCTTTCTTGATCCAGATGGGAATGGGTTAAATTATTATGAAATTGAGGTAAATGCTCTTGGAACAATCTGGGACCTTATGCTGACCAAAGCATATAAGGACCATGGAGTACCAATAACTAGTTGGGACTTGAAGGGATTAAAGACCGGAATTCATATCAATGGATCGCTCAATGATCCTTCAAAACCCGATACCTCCTGGATCGTTGAAATGGCGCTCCCTATGGGCGAACTTATGAAAGGGAAGAAACCGGAAAGCCAACCGGGTGAAGGTGTGCAATGGAGAGTCAATTCCTCAAGGGTTGAATGGAAGACAGAAATACAAGATGCTTCATACAAGAAGAAGAAAGATCCTGAAACAGGGAATCCTTTGCCTGAGCAAAATTGGGTATGGTCACCAATGGGAGAAATAGCCATGCATATTCCTGAACGATGGGGGCGGCTGGAGTTTTCATCCGCCAATATCAAGTCTGAACCGGTTCAATTCACAAATCAAAGGCAAAAAGATGACTTCCGGATCTGGTTATGGATGGGAGGACATCCTCAGTGGGGAACAGAGCAATGGGATTCAGTTTTCACGGTATTTAATTCTGAAGGAATTTATGGCATAATAACCCAGGCAGACACTGCAACAATAGCAAGGATGATACCGGTAGCGCACAAACATGGGATCAAAGTGGAAAAGTGGTTTGTCGCCATGATGAATAATGATGCTAACCTTATCAAGATGCATCCGGATTGGTTTGTAGTAAATCGTGAAGGCAAATCCTGTATCACAGATCCGCCTTATTCAGGTTATTACAGGTTCTTTTGTCCTTCCAACCCCGAAGTTCGCCGGTATCTTGAAATAAAGCTTGATGAGTTCCTGCAGATTCCCGGGCTGGACGGGATACATCTCGATTACATACGGTATCCCGATGTCATTCTCCCACAAGCTCTTTGGTCCCAATACAAAATAGTGCAGGATAAGGAATATGCTCCTTACGATTATTGTTACTGTAAGATTTGCAGGGAGAAATTTAAGCTCTTGACCGGGTCAGACCCTTTCGTGATGGCCCATCCCGACAGCGATCAGGCCTGGAAGCAATTCAGATATGATCAGATTTCCGCTTTGGTGAGGGGGCTGGCGGACTACTGCCATAAGAATGGGAAAAAGATCTCAGCAGCGGTTTTCCCCGGGCCTTCAATTGCCAAAAAGCTGGTGAGACAGGAATGGGAGAAATGGTCTCTTGATGAGGTCATGCCTATGTTATATCAGAATTTTTACTATGGGAATCAATCCTGGATAGAAAAAGAAACTGCCGAAGGGGTTCAGGCACTGGGTTCAGTGACCCCGCTGTACAGCGGTCTTTATATTCCCTCCCTAAATCCCCGTGAAATGCAAAGTGCCATATGTAAAAGTATTGAGGGCGGGGCCAATGGAATTTGTCTTTTTACTTATGAATCAATGACTCCAAGACATTGGAAAGCATTGAAAGAGCTTTTAGTCGATTAAATTTTTATATAATCAGGTGAATAATAAAGGAGGTCACAAATGAACATTTCGGGAAACACAGTATTGATCACAGGTGGTGCAACGGGCATTGGCTATGCAATGGCTGAATCATTTCTGATAGCTGGGAATGAAGTTATAATCTGTGGCCGACGAAAAGAAAAACTCATCGAGGCTCAAAGTAGGCATCCTAAATTCCATATCAAGGTATGTGATGTGGCTAAAGAAAATGATCGTCTTGAACTTTTAGAATGGACCAACACTGAACTCAGGGATCTGAACATCTTGGTAAACAATGCTGGAATTCAAAGAGATATTGATTTTACGCAAGGTATATCTGATTATCTTTCAGGTGAAAATGAGATTAAAATAAACCTTGAATCACCAATTCTTTTATCCGGTTTGTTTATTCCTTACCTGACAGGGAAGAAAGGAGCAGCTATAATCAATATTACTTCCGGACTAGGTTTTATTCCTGCTGCGAGAACACCGGTGTATAGTGCTACCAAGGCAGGTATGCATGCATTTTCAATGGCGCTCAGGCATCAACTCCTGAAGACCGGCATTAAAGTTTATGAAATAGTTCCTCCGGCAGTTGAATCTGAATTAAACCGGGAAGGAAGGGCCAAAAGAGGCAATTTCAAAATTGACCTGAAACCTGATGAATTTGTGGCCTCAGTTATGCAGGATCTCCAGAAGGATATCTTCGAAATCGGATATGGAATGACATCCGGACTTAACAAAGCTTCCCGCGAAGATCTGGATAATAGTTTTCAGCAAATGAACAGCCGCTGGTAAAGAAACCCCTATACGTGCCCCAAAACAGGATGATACTGATATAACTCTTCTAACTTTGTAATATCATCCTGAGTCAATCGTACAGATAATGCAGCGACGGCATCTTCCATGTGTCCTGGCTTGCTGGCTCCTATGATTGGGGCTGTAATTGAAGGCTTGCTGAGCATCCATGCCAATGCAATCTGTGCATTGGGCAAACCTCTTTGAGTTGCTATTTCTGTCACCCTGTTTACAATTTCAAAATCAGAATTGGCATAATATAATTTTCTTCCGAATTCGTCTGTCTTGGCACGCAGGGTCTCATTTCTTTCTTTTGTCCTTTTTCCGGTCAACAGTCCTCGGGCCAATGGAGACCAGGGAATAACAGCAATTTTTTGATCCAGACAAAAGGGAATCATTTCCCGTTCTTCTTCACGGTAAATCAAGTTATAATGAGGTTGCATGGATACAAACCTGGTCCATCCATGAAGATCAGCAATATATAATGCCTTGGCAAATTGCCAGCTATACATGGATGAGGCACCGATATAACGAGCCTTTCCTGATTTAACGATTTCATGAAGGGCTTCCAGGGTTTCTTCAATGGGTGTATTATAATCCCACCGATGGATCTGGTAAAGATCCACATAATCAGTCTTTAACCGCTTAAGACTTGCATCAATAGAGCTCATGATGTGTTTACGCGAAAGTCCTGCATCATTTGGGGCCTGGCTCATTGGGTTAAATACTTTCGTCGCTATTACAACATCATCGCGTTTTGCAAAAACCTTAAGAGCATTTCCAACAACTTCTTCACTGGCACCATATGAGTATACATCGGCTGTGTCAAAAAAGTTAATCCCCATTTCCAGAGCTTTTTTAATGAACGGCCTGCTTTCTTCTTCGTTCAGCGCCCACTGCCAGCGGTCATTGGGTTTACCATAGGTCATGGTGCCCAGGCAAAGTCTTGAAACCTTCAAGCCTGTATTGCCTAATCTTACATATTCCATATATTCAATTATTAATGTTTTATCTGATATTGATTACTCACATTTATTGAACCACGAAAGTTTGAGTGATATTATATTTTCAAATATACCATTTTTATTTTGCAAATTCTTTTAACCTGAGAATTTAAGATTATCCTTTATTATTACTCGATCCTGTGTTCAAATCAACTAAGATATGAACGGTTATCATTTCGAAATATTTGAAAGGATTTTTCATAGCTTTCTTAAAAAGGAAGATAATAAATAATTCACTTTCAACGAGAAAGTTCGTCTTTGTAAGAAACTACATTGATTAAAATAACTTAAAATTTATATCAGGGTAAGATATTAGTGGCGTGTATTATCATAGTCATTAAGATTTATTTTCCGTTAAAAAACGTAAAACAAGGCAACTATTCTGTTAAATGGAGTTTATTAATTAAAAAATAGCAATATTCAAAACAGGGTCATGAAACAAGTATACTTCCTTACTTTTAAATTTTAAAGAAAGGACGCAAAGTCTGAATGCGAAAATAAAAGTATAACTTAACTTTTTATAAGATGAAAAAGATTCTGATTTTATTGCTGGTTCTTGTTGCAGGAATGTATGCCTGCAATAAGCATCAAACAACACCCACACAATCATCGACAATCTCTACCCTTCCCAACAAGGCAACTGAGTATATCGACAGTAATTATCCTGATGCCAGCATCTACTATGTTGTAGTTCAAAAAAACAGTACTGCAAAATTCATTGTAACTCTTAATACTGAAGAACAACTCGCTTTTGATCAGGATGGGAATTATCTCGGTGATGGCGAAGCATACAATGATGGCCATCATGGAGGCGATACCATCTGTAACGACACAACTCACGGACATGGACATGGTCATCCCGGCGGAGGACATCATGGTGGAGGACATCGCGGAGGACCTGGACATGGTATTTCGATTGATTCTTTATCACAAGTCATTATTTCATATATTACAACCAACTTCCCAGGTTACAACATTAGACATGCTGAATTGGACACCCTCTGTCCCGATGGTGCAGTAATAGAGGTCATGCTTGGAATGCGCGGAGCGGAACCTAAGAAAGTGATTTTTGATACTCAAAACAACTATCTGTTATGGGCTAAGAGAATCCGATATTCAGATATGCCTCAGCCTGTTAAGGATTATATTATATCAAACTTTGCAACTTATTATGTCTGCGACATGGGTGAGCTATTTACCATGGCAGATAACAGTCTTCAATACAATGTCTATCTGAACAAAGAACAAACACATATCTATGTTCGTCTTAAGGCGGATGGAACTTTGGTTTGTGAGCAATAAAAGTAATTTTTTAGATATAAGGAAGCCGCTCCAAAAAAACGGCTTCCTTTTTTCTTAGGATTAAAAAGAACTCCTTCTTCTTAAAATTTATTCCTAAATTGAAGGATAAATGACGTTCCATTTCCCCGGACTATCTCAATTTTCCCTTCCAACTGTTCCGTTAACAACCCGATAATGTAAAATCCCATCGTCTTGGCAGATTCCAGAGAATAGTTAAACGGTAATCCGGTCCCGTTATCTTTAACGACCAAAGTACACATCTCATCATCCTCTTTTTTCAAAATAACTGTTATTTTACCATCTTTGCGACCGTTAAATGCATATTTGACAGCATTGGTAAGTAATTCGTTGATGATTAGTCCAATGGGCAGCGCAACTTGAATGCTGACATCTACCGGCTCCAACCTTGTCTCTATTTTCACATTAGGGAGACTGATCGTTGAAAGAACGACATCTGCCAGCGATTTGATGTAAGTCAGAAGGGGTATCCGGTCCAGGGTCTCTGAATGGTAAAGATGGTCGTGGATTAAAGCAATGGAACGGATCCGCAACTGGACATCATTGATGATAGGGATCAGTTCCTTGTTGCTACTCATGCTCAATTGAAAATTGAGTAAACTGATAACTATTGAGAGGTTATTCTTCACCCTGTGATGGATCTCTCGTAGAAGTACCTCCTTTTCATCTGCGCTCTTTTCTTTCAGAATTTCGATTTCCTTTTCTTTTGACCTGTCTCGGATGACTGTAATGACTTTGATAACTTTCTGATCCTTAAAAACAGGAACCTTTATCAGCTCACAATATAATGTCTTTCCGAAAATGTGAAAATTTCTTTTTGTGATCAATGTATCACCCGTCCGGAAGACTTGCTCAATCTCTTTAATACTTTGGGAAGTTATAAAGGGATAGTCGGCTGTAATCTTTAATCCAATACAATCATTCACGATTCCGAAACTGTAAAACACATTTTGAAGTGTATGATTGAGCATCACAAAGCACAAATTCTCATCGGCCACATATATCCATTCCGGAAGGGCATCAAGCGTATTTCTGTATTCAATCTCTGAACGCTTTATTGCATCTTCCGTACGTTTCCTGTCTGTAATATCCTTGATTATACCAACGAGACCTAGAATATTACCCGATTCATCCTTAAT
>JBEKQA010000002.1:0-44628 GCA_049520195.1 Bacteroidales bacterium | reverse complement strand
CGTTAACGCGCTTGCCGTTATGCGGAAAAATAATATTACCCAATTGCTCGTTACAGATAAGGATAGGTACCTCGGAGTGTTACATCTTCATGATATACTCAAGGAAGGAATCATCTGATCATTGTACGATGATATATGCAAAGGACAAACGCCACGAGATTTTATTGATCATTTTCCGGACACCATTCCTAAGAGTGATATTGGGATCTTTTCTGTTGTTTTTCCCATTTTCCGCATTCTCACAGCTAACCAAGATAATGGGAAATATTAAGGACTCTGCAACAGGTCAGCCGCTGCCATTTGTCAATATAATCATTCCCGGAACAACAGATGGCACTCTCACTGATTTCGAAGGAAGATATGCTCTAGAAGTAAATACGAATGGCGATTCCATTCGTTTTTCACTGATGGGATATAAGACTATAACTAAAAAGATCCTGAAACACCAGTTCCAAACCCTTGATTTTCAGATGGCAGAGAATAAAATCCTGCTTCCCGAAGTTACCATTCATTACACAGGTAATCCTGCTGAGGTAATTCTTAACAAAATAATTCAAAACAGGGATAAAAACAGCCTTCAAGCCTTCGGATCTTATCAATATCATGCTTATACCAAGATCGAGATCGATGCAAATAATATTACTGAAAAATTTAAGAACAGTAAAATTCTAAAACCCTTCGAATTTGTCTTTAATTATATAGATACCTCAACTCTGTCTGGAAAATCGTTCCTACCAATTTTCCTAACGGAAACTACTTCGGATATTTATTTCCGTAAAAACCCAAAATCAAGAAGAGAGATTATTATCGGTTCTAAGGTTTCCGGAATAGAAAATGAAAGCGTTTCCCAGTTTCTTGGAAATCTTTCTGAGGAAATTGATGTTTATAAAGATTATATAACCTTATTTGAGAAGTATTTTGTTTGCCCAATCTCATCAACAGGTACTGATTATTATCATTATTACCTTGTCGATAGTGCTTTCATTGGGAATAAGTGGTGTTATCATATTATGTTTAAACCCAAACGTAAGCAGGAGCTGACTTTCACCGGTAATTTCTGGGTCAACGATACTTCATTTGCAATCAAGAAGATAGAGATGCGCATTGCAACGGACGCAAATATCAACTTCGTCAACGATTTAGCAATTCAACAAGAATATCAGTGGACTGATGGAAAATTCTGGATGAAGACTAAGGATCATCTGGTTGTCGATTTCAATATCATACAACAGTCAAAGAAGGTAATTGGTTTTTTTGGACATAAAACCACGATCTATTCTGATTTTCAGTTCGATATTCCGGAAAATAAAAAATTCTTCTCGATCCCAACGGATGTTTTTATAGAACCAAAGGCATCAGATAAAGACAATGAATTCTGGCAGGAACAGCGACCAGAGAAACTTTCCAAAACGGAAAAAGGAATTTACAAGATGGTCGACTCTGTAAAGACCATTCCACTATTCAGAACATACAGGGATATCATATACGGGATCATTACAGGTTACCTTACCTGGGGGAATTGGGAGATAGGGCCTTATTTCTACACCTTTAGTTATAATAACATTGAGGGTGGGCGTTTACGGCTTGGTGCAAGAACCGGAGATGGATTCAGTCATAAGCTACAGCTTGAAGGATATGTGGCATATGGACTTAAAGACCTGACCTATAAGGCGGGTGCGGATATGATCTATATGTTCAACAAGAATCCCCGAAGAGATCTTACATTATCATTCAAGAATGATGTTGAACAGTTGGGGATGAGTCCCAATGCTTTTGCTACGGATAATATTCTCAACTCACTGTTACACAGGGGGGCCAATAATAAATTATCGATGGTGACCGAGTACAAGGGCGGTTATGAACATGAATGGTTTAACGGTCTTATCAATACAATCCAATTTACGCACCGCGAAGTTTTTCCTTCAGGAGCCAAGGCTTTTACTATCTATCCATGGAAGAATGATACCGTTTCCAAGAAAACCATATCCACTTCAGAGATTAATTTAGGAATCAGATTGTCGTTCAAGGAACGATTTATATCAACAGATTTTTACAGACTCACACTTAGTTCCAGTTACCCGATCATACAATTAAATTATGCATATGGAATCCCGAAGCTCTTTAACAGCGATTATGAATATCACAAGTTGAATCTGAGCATTTCTCAATGGTTCAATTTTGCAACTATTGGCTGGTCAAAATATATGATTGAATGCGGAAAAATCTGGGGGACATTACCTTATCCTTTGTTGAAGATTCATGATGGAAACCAGACATTTCTATGGGATGAACTTGCGTCAAACCTCATGAATTATTACGAATTCATAAGTGATGAATATATAAATATCTATTATACACATCATTTCGATGGTTTGCTTTTCAACAGGATACCCCTGCTTCGCAAATTAAAATGGAGAGAAGTAGCTTCAACCCGTGTAATTTATGGAACGCTTACCTCTCAGAACCAGGGATATTCAAAATTTCCAGATTTAATGCATTCCCTTGGTGCAACTCCTTACTGGGAGGCAAGTGCCGGGATTGAGAATATATTCAAGTTTATTCGTGTGGATGCTGTCTGGCGGTTGACACACCTCCATGATTCTGAAAATCCCAATGTTGCAAAATTCGGTATTTTTGTTTCGCTGAATTTTACATTCTGAGGTGTTGATTTTATTGATAATTTTGAACCGCCGGATTTTAAACTATAATAACAATATCTCTGATGTTGCTCAGAACTGAAAAGATAGTCAAGAAGTATCGCAAACGCACCGTTGTAAACGAGGTTTCCGTGCAAGTAAAGCAAGGTGAGATTGTGGGTTTGCTCGGACCAAACGGGGCAGGTAAAACGACATCTTTTTACATCATTGTAGGATTAATTAAACCATTTTCCGGTAATGTCTTTCTTGATGACCAGGATATTACTAATGAACCAATGTACCGCAGGGCTCAGAGGGGGATTGGTTACCTGGCACAGGAACCCTCCGTTTTCAGGAAGTTAACTGTTGAAGATAACATTCGGGCAATACTTGAATTTACGGAACTAACGAAAATTCAGCAAAAGGAACGGATGGAAAGCCTTCTCGATGAATTCGGTCTGCAGAACGTCAGGAAAAGCCAGGGAATTCAGCTTTCAGGTGGAGAAAGGCGGAGAACAGAAATTGCCAGATGCTTGGCTGTTGATCCTAAATTTATTCTTCTTGATGAGCCTTTTGCAGGAATAGATCCTATTGCTGTGGAGGATATTCAGAATATTGTGCGGAAGCTGAAAAATAAAAATATCGGTGTTCTGATCACCGATCATAATGTGCATGAGACCCTCACCATAACTGACCGGTCGTACCTTTTGTTCGAAGGATCCATTCTGATGGCAGGTACATCACAGGAACTTGCAGAAGATCCACATGTCCGTAAAGTATACCTCGGTCAAAACTTTGAATTGAGGTAGGTCGTAATTAAAAAGTTAAAGTTCTTCCTTCAGATTTTCTTCTGGTATACTACCGATAAAAGAAGGTATGCAAGAATTGCCATTGGAACAGCGCTAATTGAAAAGATCAGCAGAAGGATAAGTGAGAGGATCAGGAATACATACCGATATTGATTCTCTTTCCATGATACGGATTTAAACTTCATAGAAAACATCCGAAAATCAGAGATCAGCAGATAGGAGAAGAAAACGCTAAGGGCTGCCAAGATACGAGGATCTGAAAACAAGACCACCATGAAATCCAGTTGAATAAAAGTATGAATCCTGTCCTGGATTTGGAGAATCATGGGGATAGAAGCAAAAAAGATTGCATTGGCAGGAGTTGGCAATCCAATAAAATTTACTTCCTGTCGAAGATCGATGTTGAATTTAGCCAACCGTAAGGCAGAGCAAACGGGAATCAGTAGAGCAAGATAGGGAATTATATTCCAGCGCTCCAGGATATTACAACCATTCGTGCAATGAAAGGACAACAATTGAAATACAATTAACCCGGGTGCAACACCAAAGGAAACAAGGTCAGCCAATGAATCAAGCTGTTTCCCCAATTCAGAGTAAGCTTTCAGCAATCTCGCCGCAGTGCCATCGAGGTAGTCAAAACCTGCCCCTACAAAAATGAAACCCGAAGCCCATACTAAGTGATATTGAAGAACCAAGGATATGGAAATCAATCCACTAATAAGGTTCAATGTCGTCAAGATATTGGGTATGTATTTTTTCATTTTCTGGGGAAATAAAATAAAAATGTAAAAGTACCTAAAAATTTGTAATTACCGATATGCAATTTTTAGCATATCGAATCAGGAACTTTATTAAATTCGCGTCACCTATTTACTAACCAAATTAAAAAAACATGAGAACAATCTTTACGAAAGCATTTTGTGTTTTCATTATTGCATTTACTGCAGCAAACAGTGCAACCGCTCAATTCACCATTTCTGGTGAATTTCGTCCCCGTGCCGAGTACCGGAACGGTTATGAAAAGATCGGTGACTCCACCATGAAAGGTTACGGAACAATTCTTGGCAGGAACAGAATCATCTTTGATTATAAGACTGATAAAATCCAGACCCATTTCTCTATTCAACAAGCTTATGTGTTCGGTGAAAATAATTTCGGATCGGACACTATCACCAAAAATACCATTAATATCTATGAAGCGTGGTTACGTTATAACTTCACAAAGAACTTCGATGTAAGAGTCGGTAGAGTAGGATTAGCTTATGATGATAGCAGGATTTTCGGGTTATCAAATTGGACAGAATACGGCGCTACTCACGACCTGGTTAACCTTGAGTGGCAAGTTCCAAAGGCAAATTATCAGGGAATTTATGGTTTTGCGATAAATAATGCAGCACCTGCTGCGACTCCGTATCTTAGTGATTATCTTCTGAAAAATTATAAGTACATGAGCTACATATATGACCAAGGGAAGTTTTTCAACAATAAGCTTGTAATATCCGTACTTGGTATACTTGATGCTTACCAGAAAGCAAATACGACCTATACAATTCCCGGGAAGACAACGATCACTTGGGTTATGAGCGGCACTGACACTGTTGGTTCATTCACCACAAAGACGGCCGCTACCACAGGTACTTTGACTCATGATCTCACTATTTATTCACGTGGAACTGCTGGTGGTACAGTTGGATTTAACTGGAATAACCTCAATATTTTTGCTAACGGGTTTTATCAATTCGGACATTATAAAGACAGTCGTAATATAAGTGCTTATTTCGTTGGCGGATGGATTTCTTACAAGGTAGTAAAGCCATTGACACTTTTGGTTGGATATGAGCAAATGAGCGGAAATAATGCCTCTGATACAACTGACCTGAAAAAAAATCTTCATGGATTTGCTACACCATTTGCTACCAAGCACAGCTTTTACGGATATATGGACCTTTATTCCACATATCTTGGACAGGATGCATTACATAATGGGTTAAATGATCTTTATGGAAGGGCAACAGTCAATATGTCAGAAAAGACTTCGATTGAGGCCACATACCGCTGGTTCAGTCTTCCCTACGGCTATCTTCCGGCAAAAGTTGTAAAAAAGACCGATCTGCCTTATCAGTCAGTAAGTACTAATCTCGGGTCAGAATTAGACGTAATGTTCCTTTATAAACCGACTTCAAACTTAGAGCTGAATGCTGCCTACTGTTTCTATATGAAATCGGATACCAGAGAAATCCTTGATGGACTTAAACCCGGAACAGGCAGACTTGGACAGTACGCATATCTAATGATCACTTATAAACCTACCTTCTTTTCTTCAGAAAAGAAATAGGAAAAATTTTAGTATCCAGAACCCCTTCCCTGTCATCAGGAAGGGGTTTTTTGTTACAGGACTGAGATGCACCCAAACTTCTATCTTTGCAAAAAATAGTGTCATGGCAATTCCCGGCAAAATTCTGATCAAAGATTATGACTATCCTCTCCCGACATCCCGGATTGCCCAGTTCCCACTGGAACAGCGTGACGAATCAAAAGTGCTGATGTGGAAGGAAGGTAAGATCTCCGAGACAATATTTGCAAATATTGGAGAAGAATTACCGGAAAAGAGTATCCTGGTATTTAATGACAGTAAGGTGATCCATGCACGGTTGATATTTTCAAAAAGCACAGGAGCCACTATTGAAATTTTCTGTCTGGAGCCTTTGTTGCCTGTTACCGAGATTAAAGCTTCGTTTGCACAAACGGGGTCTTGCACATGGAAATGTCTTGTCGGGAATGTAAAACGCTGGAAAGATGAGGTTCTTGAGAAATCGGTTGAATCAGATAACAAGAAATATATTTTACTGGCTGAAAAAAAGGAAATCCTGGAAGATGGATGTTTTTCGATTCACTTTCAGTGGGAACCTTCAGTGTTATCTTTTTCAGAAATCCTGGAGCTGGCGGGAATGGTGCCCCTGCCTCCTTACATCACACGAGCTTCTACATCTATTGACAGCAGTCGCTATCAGACCATCTATGCAAGGAATGAAGGCTCGGTTGCGGCTCCAACCGCGGGTCTGCATTTTACTGATAAGACGCTGGAAATCCTGAAGAAAAAAAATATCACCTTTAAAAATCTGACCTTGCATGTCGGGCTTGGCACTTTCAGGCCGGTAAGTGAAGAAGATGCCAGTAAGCATCTCATGCATTCAGAACAAATCAGCGTTGAGGTTTCGACTATAAGGGATTTTGCCGATATCAAAAGCAGGCTGGTTTTTGCTATCGGAACCACTTCTGTCCGGACACTTGAAAGTCTTTACTGGCTTGGTGTAAAAATTTTGGTTGACGGAGAAAAGAAGCCACCAGAAATCCACCAATGGGATCCATATAATCCAAGCTATGATAAGGATATAACTTATTCAGAGGCTTTATGCGCATTGGCAGACTACCTTGAACGAAACTGCAAAGATAGATTTACCGGCCAGACAGCCCTTATGATCGTTCCAGGATATCATTTTAAAATCGTTGATGGCATGGTGACGAATTTTCACATGCCTCAGAGCACCTTATTGTTATTGGTGGCGGCTTTCATAGGACCTGAGTGGAAGAATTTATACCAACATGCTCTTGCGCACGATTTCCGATTTTTGAGTTACGGAGATGCTTGTTTATTATTCAGAAGTAAATAAGAAATTATATTCGAACTATTTAGTAACTTTGTGCATCTTTTCTAAATCATAAAACTGAATTCAATGCATAATCTATTTATAATTGCCGGATTAATAGGAGGCCTTGGGACCCAGGAGATACTACTCATTGCTTTTGTGGTTCTTTTACTTTTTGGCGGCTCAAAAATTCCCGAACTCATGAAAGGTATAGGGAAAGGTGTCAGAGGATTTAAAGAAGGTTTGAAGGGGATTGAAGACGAGATCCATGACAACGGGAAGAAAGAACCGGAAAAAACTGAAGAAAAGAAGGATGATCCGGGTAAAGATAAAACTCCAGCCGGCTGATTTTATCTGAATTTTTGAATACAGAATCTGTTTTGATTCCAAAGTATTTCATTCTACTTCAGGAGTTTATTTCCTGTTAATCTGATTAACCAATTCCTTCCAAACTTTTTTTTATTCTTTCCTCATATCGAATAATATTTATATTTACATTTGTTAAAAATTTAACAATTAACTTTCTTATATCAGATGAATAAAATATTGATTCTCGGCGCCGGAACCGGTGGCACT
This sequence comes from Bacteroidales bacterium, assembly GCA_049520195.1. Classification (GTDB taxonomy): domain Bacteria; phylum Bacteroidota; class Bacteroidia; order Bacteroidales; family FEN-979; genus FEN-979. The sequence goes on along the minus strand of JBEKQA010000002.1, from coordinate 36,960 downwards.
ATCATGGCTAATAAATTACGGAAGCTTTTATCCCGTGAGGAATGGAATATTACCATTGTTGATCAGAATAAAACACATTATTATCAACCAGGATTTCTATTCATACCATTTGGGATGTATATCAAAGCAGATGTCATTAAACCTAAGACAAGTTTTCTTCCATTGGGAGTAAATGTTGTTTTTGAAGAAATTGAAAAGATTGATGCCCTGGATAATCATGTCATTCTTAAAGACGGAGTTTCATTGAAATACGATTTTCTCATTATTGCAACAGGTTGCAAGACTTTTCCTGAAGAAACACCTGGTTTGAAAGGCGAATGTTGGCATAAAAATATTTTCGATTTCTATTCTATTGAAGGAGCCATTGCATTGGCTGATTTCTTCAAGACCTGGCAGGGAGGTGAATTGGTACTCAATATTGCGGAAATACCCATCAAATGCCCTGTTGCTCCTTTGGAATTCGTGATGTTCGCTGATGCATTTTTCGTAGAAAGAGGCTTACGAAATAAAGTGAATATCACTTATGTGACCCCAATGTCAGGCGCATTTACAAAACCCAGAGCATCGAAAGTCCTGGGAAATATGCTCGAAGATAAAAACATTCATATCGTTCCTGATTTCTATCTTGAGAAGGTTGATGAAAGCAGGAAGGTACTCATTTCTTATGATGAAAGAGAGATAGCATATGATTGTCTTGTCACAATTCCTGTACATAAAGGAGATCCAGTTATCGGAAGAAGCGGATTAGGTGATGATATGGATTATGTGAAGGCCAATAAATTTACTTTGCAGTCAGATCTTTTCCCGAATATTTTTGTGATCGGCGATGCAGGAAATTTCCCGACCTCAAAAGCGGGATCAGTTGTTCATTTCCAAGCAGATGTTTTAACAGAAAATATTATGTGCGCAATTGAAAACCGGCCATTTACTGCATCTTCTGACGGTCATTCAAATTGTTACATCGAAACAGGATTCGGGAAAGGTGCTTTGATCGATTTCAATTATGATACAGAGCCATTGCCGGGATTCTTTCCATTCCCAGGAATCGGTCCATTCGGACTGTTAAAAGAAACCCGGGCCAATCATTACGGGAAATTAATGTTCCGTTGGATTTACTGGCATATTCTATTGAAAGGCAAGGAGATGCCAATTGATTCAAAAATGACTATGGCAGGTAAAAAAATGTAAATGAGACTATGGAAGAAGCAATGATAAAAGAACAGATCCAACTTCTTGACAGGAAGATAGACCGTTTATTGGAATTCGTTGAAGAACAGCATAGAAAAAGGGAGGAAATCGATGATTTAGTCACTGATGTTTCATTGGTCGCAAAGGATGCATTTAAGAATAGTGTGGTGCTATTGGATAAAGCACAGGTTGAACTTGATTACGATGGGTTCGTCTCTCTGATCATCAGGGTACTGCAAAATGTGGACACTTTTCACGAGTTGATCGAAATGCTTGAAAGTGCAAAAGATTTTGCAAAGGATGTCACCCCTATTCTGCACCAGGTTGGGCTTGACGCAGTGAACAAAATGAATGAACTTGATCAGAAAGGTTACTTTGAATATATCCGCCTGCTTACCAGATTATTAACTAAATGGGTTGAGGTATTTCCTGCAGAAGATCTGCAGAAAGTTGAAAATAACCTTGACAATATAGCCAGAATTGTACGAAATCTTTCAGATCCAGAGTTTCTGGCAACCCTAAATAAAATCACGAAGGTAATTTCAAATGTTAAAATGGAGGATGAAAAAGAGGTACTTTCCATGTGGCGAATCGTGCGTCAGCTTAATTCAAAAGAAGTGAGAAAATCCATTTCATACTCGCTAAAGGTAATGAAGGAAATAGCGAGATAGCGAAATGGCGGAATCGTGAAATGGCGGAAGAGCGGACAGATGTATTAGAGAGATGGAATTAAAAAGTAAAAAAATAAAAAATCTTTAAATTCAACTTAAACAGTAAATCTAAAAAGTTATTCTTATGGGACAGAAAGTAATAGCTGGCGTAACCGTCAATGTAAATGATGAAGGATACATGACCGATTCTTCACAATGGACTAAGGAAATTGCAATAGAAATAGCGAAAGAAGAAGGATTAGAGCTTACGGAGAAGCATTTCGCTATTCTTGATTATTTAAGAGAGAAGCACAAAAAAGGGGAGACTTTGACAATCAGGGCAGTAGGGAATTCAGGGATTGTGGATATAAAAGGATTTTATGGCCTTTTTCCGGGAGCCCCCATGAAGAAAGCTGCTAAGATCGCAGGTATTCCAAAACCCGCAAGTTGTGTTTAACATCCTGATTTACAAATTAAAATAGAACTAAAACTCACAATTTAATTCAATCAAAAATGACAACCAAAGAAGAATTCCCTTTAAAAAAGGTTTGTATCATATGCGCAAAAGGCACAATAGAAGATGTTTACGCAACGCTTGTTTTAGCGAATGGCGCCGTAATGGAAGGCATTGAAACCAATGTTTTTTTTACGTTTTTTGGTCTTGATGCGATCACAAAAAAACAAATGAATAAACTTCATACCGGAACTGTTGGAAACCCGGCCATGCGAATGCCCGGCGGGTTACCTTTCCCATCTATTCTTGGAATGTTGCCAGGAGTTGAGGCGGGTGTATCAGCAATGATGAAAGGTCAGATGGAAAAGCTGGATATTCCAGGCGTGAAGGAATTTTTAGAAATGATAGAAGCCGGTGGAGGTAATGTTTACGCCTGTAAACTTGCGATGGATATGTTTAAGCTCAAGAAAGAAGATCTTTGGGAAGGTGTTAAAGAAGTCCTGACTGTCGGAGATTTTTATTCGTTATGTGGCGGACTTCAGACACAGATCATATTTACCTAGGCCAGAAGAACAACAATTTTAAAATCTGAGGAAGGGTTTGAATAGTCTATGAGTATACCCTGAGCGAAGGAAGAGCGAACAACGGGTATACAAAGTCTATAGAAAGTCTATAGGAAGTTATAGGAAGGGAGGAAGAATAAAGGGTTAATTGTTTATTATCAGATAGTTAAAAATCAGGAATTTGCGCAAATTTGCATTATTTTATCATTAAACACTAATTATCAGGTATTTAAAAATAATGTTTTCACAGTATATTTTCATTATCTGCTTATTATCAGCTTGTTAGAAAAATGATTTTTGCGACAAAATATTATTACTTATTAAAATTCAATAAGTTAATATATCGTTCTGTAATTAAAATGTTAATACTGGAGTCACTGTTCACTGAAAATATTAAGAAGTTACAAATGTGAAAAGGGTAAAATATCATTTTAAACCGTTGCCCAATGAATATCAAATGCCGGCGGATTGGCGATGGTACGTTTAACAGCACAGAGTTCGGCAACATTTACAAGTGCATCCCTGTACTTTTCTGGAAAATCAGCAGGTAACACTATTTTTAAACTGATTTTCGAAGGTAATTTTGATTCTGCAGTAAATTCGAGTGACTGAATCAATTTAATGTTTTCAGTAGGAAGATTGCGGTTGTCACAGAATGATTTGACATAAATACCTGCGCATGTTCCGATAGAAGCCAGGAACAGATCATACGGTGACGGTGCTGAATTTTCTCCACCGGAGGTCACCGGCTGATCCGTTTTAATTATATGTCCGTTAATATTGGCGTTGATTTTTTTATATCCGGCAAAAGTTATTTCCATATCCATTCAGAGTAGTTTTAGGTTTTTAATTAAAAGATTTGATGAGTTACAAAGATAAACATATTTAAAATATTCAATATTTTAGAAACGGGTATCTGATTTATCTCAGACAAATTTTTGAAATCATTACAGCCATATTATCTTTATATTTGTTTGCTGAAAGAAGATGAGCAGGAAAAACAGAGAAAGTAAAACGGAAATGACATTCTGGGAGCACCTGGATGAATTCAGGAGCGTTCTCATTCATGGTATTATTGCATTTGTAATATTATCTATTGTTGCTTTCAGTTTCAAACATATTCTTTTTGATATTATTATCCTGGGTCCCAAGAACTCAGATTTTATCACTTACCGGGTTTTGTGCAAAATCGGAAAATTCTTTGGAGTTAACTCGTTATGCCTGGATACTTCATCTCTTCACATCATCAATATAAGCCTGGCGGGTCAGTTTATGGCACATATGACGACGTCATTCATTGCAGGTTTTATAGTTGCTTCACCTTATATAATCTGGGAGTTCTGGAGATTTGTCAAACCGGGACTGACTGAAACAGAACGGAAAAATACGCGTGGTGCCGTTTTGGTTATATCTTCCTTATTTATTTCAGGAGTACTTTTCAGCTATTTTCTGGCAGTTCCCCTGATGGTCAATTTCCTGGGGAATTACCAGGTGAGTGAATCGGTAGCCAATCAGATCGCCCTTGATTCTTACGTAAGTGCAGTAACGACAATGACTTTGCTAATGGGGCTTATTTTCGAATTCCCGGTGGTGGTGGTTGTTCTGACCAAGATTGGCATCCTGAGTCCCTCATTTATGTCAAAATACCGGAAGCATACTATTGTTTTAATCCTTCTTATTGCAGGGTTGATTACGCCCAGTCCGGATGCATTTACACAGCTTGTAGTATCCGTGCCACTTTATGCACTTTATGAAATTAGCGTACAATTGTCGAAAAGGGTTTACAGGAAGAAAGAAGAAACGGTCTCATAAAAAACAACTAAGGATGTAACTTTGGAATCACCCTGTCGTCTAATAACCGATTAAAAACAACATTTATACCCTATGGAACCAAAACGATTTTACCGGAGCCGAACCGAGAAAGTGTTTGCAGGAGTCTGCGGCGGACTTGCAGAATATTTTAATATTGATCCCATCCTTGTTCGACTTTTATTTGTTGTACTAGTAATTGCGGCAGGAGGTGGTGTTCTGGCTTACATCATTCTCTGGATCATCACACCTGAAAAGCCAATTGATTTTTCACAATTTCAAAATTCCCCAAATATGGAAAACAAGCAATCTTCAAATGAAGAACCCCTGGGCACACAGGAAAAGCCAAAAAATGAGCCTTACCCCTATCCTCCACGACGTCACAAGGATCGCGGAAATCTTATCGGTGGGTTGGTATTGATCACCCTTGGCGCTTTATTCCTGGCGGATGAATTTATTCCACGTGTCAGTTTCTCGGACTTATGGCCGCTTATTCTTGTCGCTATAGGTATTGGCCTATTGATCAATAATTTTTCGGGAAGAAGAAACAATCCATAATTTCTTTTCCTGGTAAATGCAGACATTTTTCTGTACACAAGAAATGTTTATTTAAATCCGTAAATTAGATAACTCATGAAATACAAACATTTATTTTGGGGATTGATCCTTATCGCGATTGGAATGCTTTTCATTTTGAACAATCTGGGGATCATACATTTCAGCTGGTATTCATTCTGGAGATTATGGCCTGTCATCCTTTTACTCTGGGGAATTACCATTCTACCCGTAAAAGATATCGTGAAATATGTTCTTTTGGGCCTTGTACTGGTCAGTATGTTCCTTTTTATAAACCATATGCCAGAGGGACGTCCCTGGTACTGGCATTTTCATCATCCCGATCATTCTTTCAGATGGGAATGGGATGATGAAGATAATGATACGAATACCAAAACCTTCAGTGATCAGAATCTTTCCGTTCCATTCGATTCAATAGCAACTAAAGGAATTTTGAGCCTGGATGCTGCTGCCGGCAATTTTAAGATAAACGAAGGAACTTCGGAATTTCTCTCCTTTAACAAAAGCGGGGATATCGGAAATTATGAATTGACAACAAAAGACCAAGGCAAGGATAAAAAAATCTCTCTGACACTAAAAGAAGGAACCTCAAGGCACAATATCAGGAAAAATGAAGTAACCATAAAACTGAATACAAAACCTGTCTGGACACTTAACCTGAATATTGGCGCTGCTGATGCAAACTTTGATTTGAGTGAGTATAAAATTGATACAGCAAAGTTTGAAGCCGGGGCAACATCAATGACTGTGAAGTTAGGAGATAGAAATCCGGAGACTTTCATGGAGTTCAATGCCGGTGCTTCCTCGATACATGTCTATGTCCCAAAGACATCAGGCTGCCAGGTTACCTCTGAATCATTCCTCGTCAGCAAGAACCTGGAAGGCTTTGAGAATAAAGGGAACCATGTTTATCAGACATCCAACTTCAAGGGCAACAAGACCAGGATCTATATCATGATTAAAACTGCAGTGTCATCGATTGATGTAGAAAGGTACTGATCAGGAAATCAGAAAATCATGCACCACTGAATAGAATTCAAAGGGCACATCGGCGTGTACCCAGTGGGAAGCGTTTTCAAGGGTTTTTATGGTACATAGCGGAAATAGCCTTAGAATTTCAGGAACATCATTATCCGTTATATAATCAGACTGACCTCCACGAACGAACAAAACAGGATTCTGCAACTTCTTATTAGGGCTGATTTCCTCCATTATGAATGGAAGTGAATCTTTTAAAACAGGTAGGTTAATTCGCCACCCCAGTGATTGCTTATCTTTCCAATAAACACTCTTTAATAAAAATTGCCTCAATCTTGAACTGTGAACATTGGGTTCAAGCTGCTTTTCAATATCTGATCGTGAGTGTGCCAAGGTAAGATCAACTTTAAGCATAGCATCAATCAGCAATTCATGTTCAAGATTAGAAGGATATTTGCGGGGAGCGATATCTACGACAACAAGTTTATTTATTCTATCCGGGTACTCAAGGGCAAATGACATTGCGGTTTTTCCTCCAAGTGAGTGACCAATAAGATTCAGCCTTTTCAACCCTAGGTCGTTAATAAAATCCAACAGATCTTTAACAAGAGATGGGAAATTAAACACGGGATCGTGTGGAGATTGGCCATGGTTGCGAAGATCAGGTATGAATATTTCGAAATCAGTTGAAAGTTGCCGTCCAAATGAGACCCAATTGTCTGAAAGTCCTAGTAATCCATGTAATATGATCACCGGATTCCCTTGTCCCATGTGCCTAAAAAATAATTTCATGCGCGTTCAGAAATATAATTTTATTAACAATATTTTGTTGAAAAATAAGTTTGTACCTTTGTCAAATGTACTAAAAAAATGTACCTATTTGCATGATGAAATTTGCGGATAAATTTCGGCAAATTCATTCAATGAATTATTAATTTAAAAATCGGATTATCAATGTTTTACACCATGGAACAACATTCAGGGCTGCAGGGCAGGGAAAGCCGGTTTTTAGTAACCTTAAAACTGAAATGGAAAGACTTCACAACGAAAAAACGGAAGTGACCCACGCAGAGCTCAATGAAGAAGAAGAGCCTCCAAGTACAAAATGTTTCATAAGTGAAGAACAGATATTAAGAGAATTCATCCAAGACCGGCTCGATCGAGATAAAACAAATCTGAGCCCACGTTCCTTAGACTTTATTAAGCAATACTTTCCAGAAGCCACAGAGAAGGACTGGACTAACTGGCGCTGGCAGTTAAAGAATAGCGTTCGCACGATTGACCAGCTTTCACGATTCATCAATCTTTCTGATAATGAGATAAGACCTGCCGCTGAAATCAACAACACTTTACCGGTAAGTATAACTCCATATTATCTGAGTTTACTGGAAAAGGATAATCCTGATCAGGCTTTGCGAAAATGTGTTGTTCCTGTGATAGATGAATTCTTTACCAGTCCGGGTGAAGCATCGGATCCTTTATCTGAGGAGCATAACAGCCCGGTTCCTAATATAGTACATCGGTATCCGGATAGGGTTCTCTTCCTTGCTACAGGATTCTGCTCAACCTATTGCCGTTACTGTACCCGTTCGCATATGGTTGCCAAGGATAAGTGCCATGTTGGGACCAAGGCATGGGAGCCTGCATTTAAATACATTGAAAGCCATCCAGAAATACGTGATGTGCTGGTATCAGGAGGCGATCCTCTTACGATGCCCGATCCACACATTGATTACCTGCTTTCAAGATTGAGGGCGATCTCACATGTTGAGATCATTCGTATCGGCACTAAAGTACCGGCCGTATTACCACAGAGGATTACACGTTCACTCGTCAATATCCTTAGAAAGTATCATCCTCTCTTCATCAGCATTCATTTCACACATCCCGACGAACTCACCTCAGAAGTCAAAGAGGCTTGTGAAAGGCTTGCCAATGCAGGAATTCCACTTGGAAGCCAAACTGTATTACTGAAGGGAATCAACGATGACGTAGCCATCATGAAGAAATTGATGCAAGGATTATTGAAAATCAGAGTCAGACCTTATTACCTATATCAATGTGATCCTATTCTCGGCTCAGCTCATTTCCGTACACCCGTTGCAAAAGGTCTCGAGATTATTGATGGTCTGAGAGGACATACAACAGGATATGCTATACCACAATACGTGATTGATGCACCCGGGGGTGGAGGTAAGATACCTTTATTACCTGATTATTACCAGGGACGTGATGAAGATTATGTTTTGCTAAGAAATTACGAGAACAATATCTTCAGGTATCCTGATTTCAAGGAATAATCTATGCGAATCGGCCTCACCTATGATCTTCGATCAGATTATCTGAAAGAAGGGTTTTCAGAAGAAGAAACAGCAGAATTTGATAAAGAAAGTACAGTAGAAGCCATTGAGCGAGAATTACATTTCCTCGGGCATTCTACCGAGCGTATCGGGCATATATTGAACCTGACTAAAAGCCTTGTTGAAGGCAAACATTGGGATCTTGTGTTCAATATCAGTGAAGGGCTCTACGGTATCGGCCGCGAAGCACAGGTTCCTGCAATCCTTGATGCATACTCAATTCCCTATACGTTTTCCGATCCTCTCGTCTTGGCTCTGACTCTCCACAAAGGGATGACGAAACATGTAATCCGTGATTGCGGTATTCCCACTCCCGATTTTATCGTTCTTGAGTCTGCAAATGATATTAAAAAGATCGGCCTTCCGTATCCGCTTTTCATCAAGCCAAATGCTGAAGGTTCCGGCAAGGGGATCGGATATAATTCAAAAGTCAATAACCTTGAAGATCTAAAAGCCACATGTGCAGATAGATGGAAAGAAAATATCTTTCCGCTTATTGTTGAGACCTATCTTCCTGGAAGAGAATTCACCGTCGGTGTTTTGGGTACGGGAGAAGAAAGTTTCTCAGTGGGGGCAATGGAAGTCTTGTTCAGAAGCAATGCTCAGGAAAGTGTCTATTCGTACGATCTGAAAACAAATTACGAGCAATACATAGACTATGCACTCCCTGAACCGGAGATCATGAGTTCCTGCTGTGAGATGGCCTTAAGGGCATGGAAAGCATTGGGATGCCGCGATGGAGGCCGGATAGATGTCAGGCTAGATGCAAATGGGATACCCAACTTCATTGAGATAAACCCATTGGCAGGATTAAATGATATTACTTCCGATTTACCGATCCTGGCCAGAATGAACGGCTACGATTATTCTTTCATTATTAAGACGATTATTGATTCGGCAATAAAAAGAGTACATCTTAGAAGTTAGGCCTGACTGTGAATAATAATTTGCAAAGGAAGGCTAAAAAAATTACAGCAGTCAGAGAGTATTTATTATATTCGCTGTATTCTTCAAACTTGTAAGATTAACTCCACCGGGTCTTTCACTATTCAATCTTAAAATTCATGCTTATGAGCAAGATTGCATTAATCCTGTATAATAAAATATCGGCCCATCCAAAAGATGATGAGTTGGATGTTCTTGATCAGGTCAGGATCGTTTCAAAAGCTTTAATACAGCTTAAATACAAAGTCAAAGAGTACCAGATGAATCTTAATCTTCATAAGGCCATCAAGGAAATTCAGAATATCAATCCCGACTTTGTTTTCAATCTTGCAGAGACCCTTGACAATAAAGGCGAATTTGCATATATGCCTGCCGCAATTCTTATGCATCTTAATGTCCCTTTCTCCGGGAATCCCTTAATTCCGCTATTTTTTGCTGCAAATAAAGTTATCGCCAAGCAACAAATTACCAGGTTAGGTATCAAGACACCGCCCTGGTTTACTATGGATCAGATAACCAAGTTAAAGAAAGGAAAGAAATATATCCTTAAACCAACCTGGGAAGAGGGTTCTTTAGGGCTCGATGAGGACAGTGTCTTTGACAGTTCAGATAAGGAATTCATAAAAAAAATAGCAAAGAAAGACAAGCATTACTATTTTATAGAAGAGTTTATTGAGGGACGGGAATTCAACGTTTCAATTATCGGAACTAAAGAAGGGCCATTGGTACTTCCCATTGCGGAGATGACCTTCGTGGATTATCCGGAAGGAAAACCAAGAATCATGGGCTATACTGCAAAATGGAAAGAAGATTCCTTCGAGTACACACACACACGACGGACTTTTAAATTAGATTCAAAAGATAAAGATATCAAGGAAGAAATTGAAAGAATATGTAAGAAATGCTGGAATAGCTTTGGGTTCAAAGGATATGTCAGGATTGATTTCAGAATGGCTGCCGACCGGGTTCCTATGGTGATTGATCTTAACCTGAATCCCTGCATTTCAGAATCGGGAGGCTTCATCGCAGCAACACAAAAGGCGGGTTATAAATTTGTCGATGTGATCCGAATGATCGTTGAAGAAGCCATGAAACCTTAGTACATTTGCATTCTAAGTTTTAAGCAAAATGGAATTAAACAGGATTAAATTCAGGACAACCCCGACTTATGAGGATATTGAGAACGTCAGGGAAATAGTTATTTCTACGGGATTTTTCTATGATTTTGAAGTGCCTGTAGCAGTCGAATTGGTTGAGGATTCCGTTATGGAAGGTGATAAGAGTTCCTATCAATTCATTTTTGCAGAAGTTGACGGTAAAACAGTTGCTTATAGTTGCTATGGACATATTGCCGGAACAGATGCGGGATACGATCTTTACTGGATCGCAACACATAATACGATGCGCGGAACAGGAATTGGAAAACAGCTTCTTGCAGAAACTCACAACAAAGTGAAGGATAAAGGAGCTCGTTATATTATTGCTGAGACTTCGACCCTCGAAAAGTATTTACCGACCCGGTTATTCTACGAAAAGAATGGTTATAGCAAGGATGCTGTGATTGACGATTATTACAAGCCGGGTGACGGGAGAATAATCTATGTCAAAAGGTTTTGATAACCTTTTTAGTTCCCGAGTCCGTTTTTGCGAATTGTATCCAATTCCTCAGCGCTGAATAGTTTTGAAGTGTATAATTTTAAATATTGTTCTGAGTTCCCGACATTGAACAGCATCACATCATCAGTATTGACTGTGACATTCACGCCATGATCAAAGAGGATACGGATAGGATGGACCTGATACAATTTTACTCTTTTAAGGGCGATATTGCTTGCAGGACAAACATTCAGCGAAATCCTATTGGCTGATAACCATTTCATGACCTCTGGCGAATCTGCTGCACCAATTCCGTGCTGAACTTCATCAAGGCCAAGAACTTCAACGGCTTTTCTTACAGATTCAGCATCGCCAAATTCACCCGCATGGGCCTTGCACTTAATCCCCTGATGTTTGGCAAACCTGTAAAGTTCTTTAAAATTCTCAACCGGCTGGGCATCTTCAATATCGTAAATATCTATGGATCGAAAATAATTCATTTCCAGAAAGGGTTCAACGCAAGGAAGAATTGTCCGGAGCGGGAGAGCCCTTGAGAATCCAAGCTCGGGACGAAAATCTATCTCAGGAGCGATGGCCTTGTGTGATGCGGTCAATGTCGAGGCAACCTCTTCCGGTTTAATGTTAAATAACCTCGCCATAAAAGCATCTACGCTCATTTCGAGAATTGACACACCGTCTGACTTAGCCTGTATAAAAGCAGCATCAACCGCAGCTTTAAAGGCTCCCGGAATGTTAAAAAGCGGACGATAAACATTTTCAAGCCAATAATTAATACCCATTACGCCCTGACTTCCATTTTTAAATTTCTCCAGTTTGTTTCCTAAAAATTTCTCCATGCTCTTCAGCTTCCCTCCCATCATAGCATGATTGTGAAGATCGCTTTTAGGTGCATGGCGTACAGCCTTAAGATCTTGGTTCTTAATGGCTTTTATAAAATCAGTTGTCATGACTCTCCATAAAAATTATACTTCCTTAACGGCAATAATACCTATTAACAATGACACGGGGGATTTATTTTCATTGCAATCCTTTTCACTTTTGACATGACTCTCATCAGATTACCTCCCCAAATCTTACGTATATCTCTATCTGAGTAGCCCCGTTTCACCAGTTCAAGTGTAATGTTCTTCATCTGGCTTACGTCTGAGCAGCCTAATACGCCTCCTCCCCCATCAAAATCGGTTCCTATGCCAACATGATCTATACCGGCAATCTTTACGATATGATCAATATGATCGGCCACATCAGAGATTGTAGCTGAAGCCGGGTTGTCTTTCTTTACATAAGCCGCCAGGATACACACCTGGATCACTCCACCATTCTTTGCCAAAGCACGAAGCATGTCATCATCCATATTCCGGGGTTTATCGCATAAAGCCCGGGCACAGGAATGTGATGCAATCACCGGTGCCTTTGATAATTCAATGACATCGTAAAAAGACTTGTCTGAGATGTGCGAAACATCGATCATCATGCCAGTCTGATTCATGAATATCACGACACTTCTGCCAAATGTGCTGAGTCCATTGTTCTCTATCGTATCTGTTGAAGAGTCACAAATGTCATTGTTGCGTGTATGACATAAGGTGATATACCTCGCTCCTTTGGAATAGAAAGCCTGAATCAGAGAAAGATCGTCCCCGATTGGATAGCCATTCTCCATCCCGATAAAGATAGCTCGTTTGCCATGTTTTTTCAATTTATAAGCATCAGAAGGCGAAATTGCCAGGCCCGCTTCTCCGGGAAATCTTTCAAGGACAGCATAAATCGAATCGAAGAGATCGTCTGCTCTCTTTTTTGCCTGAAAGTTACCTTCCGGCGTCCGTTTTCCCTGTGAAACAAAGACTGCAAAGAATGCGGCATCCAATCCTCCTTTTTTCATTCTTGGAAAATCAAGTTTTGAATGATCTGATAAAGAATCGTGTCGTTTAGAAATATCAAAACCATTCTCCATTAAGCGCTGTGGAGTATCTACATGAGAATCTATTGTAAGTATTTTCCTGTGAATCCTTTTTACTCTTTTTTCAGTGTCAGAAGCTGTCTTCTGACCAAAAGAAATTAAACCATAAAACAGTAAGGCAGTGAGTGGTATGATAGTAAATCTTTTCATCTTCTTTAGGTCATTCTATCTTGTTTCGCTGTTTACTTAAGTTGACGTGAATAAAGCTGGATTGTATTTTCAAGGCCAAGATACAAAGCATTGCAAATCAGCGCATGGCCTATAGAAACCTCCAGTAAGCCCGGAATATTCTGATAAAAATAGCGCAGGTTCTCAAGATTCAGGTCATGACCTGCATTAAGACCCAATCCGAGTTTACCAGCCAATATAGCGCCTGAGATAAAGGAAGTAATTGCTATTGAAGGTTCAGCAGGATAATTCTTAGCATACGACTCGGTATAGAGTTCGATGCGGTCGGCTCCTGTATCAGCAGCATGTTCAATCATTTCAAGGTCGGCATCAACAAAAATTGAAGTCCGGATCTTGTTTCTTCTGAACTCCTTAATTATCTCCTTCAGGAATTCCTTATTTTTCAATGTATCCCAGCCTGCATTTGAGGTAAGAACCCCGGGAGGATCCGGAACCAGCGTGACCTGGGCCGGTTTGACTTTGGTTACAAGGTCAATAAAATTCTCAGAGGGATAGCCTTCTATATTGAATTCGGTTTGGAGTAATGGTTTCAGATCATAAACATCTTTATATCGGATATGTCGTTCGTCCGGGCGGGGATGAACAGTAATACCCTCTGCACCAAAACGTTCACAGTCCAAAGCAACTTTAACAACATCCGGCAGATTCCCTCCCCGTGCATTGCGGAGAGTCGCAATTTTATTAATGTTGACGCTTAGCTTTGTCATGAATCAATTTTCTGCAAAACTACAATAATAGTTTATAAGTTGAAGGCCCAATCAAGTTGGACGGCAAGATATAAGATATAGAAATCAGTTCTGATGAGCAGGTTTTTCAAAACTACTTACCTTTGAGATACAAAATATTCAGAAAGATGCGGGTAGTTATTCAAAGGGTTACGAATGCGCAAGTTGAAGTAGATGGAATGATCACAGGCAAGATCGGATCAGGATTGCTCGTTCTGATAGGAATTGTTGATGAAGATACGACTGAAGATGTAGAATGGTTATCCGGAAAGATCATCAATCTGAGGGTTTTTGATGATCAGCAAGGCATAATGAACAGGTCGATCATCGATGTTGGTGGCGACCTCCTGGTAGTCAGTCAATTCACACTTCATGCCAGCACCCGGAAAGGGAACCGGCCTTCTTACATACACGCAGCAAAACCTGAGAAGGCCATCCCAGTTTATGAAGAATTCCTTAAGCACCTGGAAAAGGGTCTCGGGAAACATGTTCCTTCAGGAATTTTTGGGGCCATGATGAAAATCACTCTCCTTAATGACGGTCCTGTAACTATCATTATTGATTCAAAGAACAGGGAATGATTGACTATGAGTTTAAGTTCAAAAGAAATATATGTAACAAATGAAATATTAACCTATTTTTAACGGTTTACTTTCCGATCATTGATAAAAAAACTGTACTTTTGTGCCGTTAACTCAAATAACTTTAACTTAAACCATATTAATATGAAAAAGGTTGCTGTTTTATTTTCAACATGCATACTATTTGCAAGTCTGATATTTGCCCAGACACCGCAAACTCAGGATAAAGGAAAAGCCGCTCCTGCAAAGTCAGAAACGACTATGAAGAAGGATGGGAAAAATTGCTCCAAGACCTGTACTAAAGATCAGAAAGCAGGATGCTGCGCAAAAAAAGGTGCTGACAATAAAGACACAAAAGCTCCTGAAAAGAAATAACCAGGTTAATTCCTGATAAATAAAAAAGGGGCCTTAAGCCCCTTTTTTATTTCCTTCCGGGTATTCTGAAAACGATTGGCATTCTCACCAGCACCCTGACACATTTCCCATACCTTCTACCCGGTTCCCATCTAGGCATACTTTTAATAACCCGGGCTGCTTCTTCATCGCATTCTTTTCCAATGCCCTTGTTAACAGAAACATTTGTTATTAAACCATCTGCTTCAACCATAAATAACACCATCACTTCGCCCTGAATTCCGGATTTTAATGAAGTTGAAGGGTACCTGATATTAGTCCGTAGGAAGTTAAGGAATGCCTGAGTACCCCCCGGGAATCTTGGATATACATCCAAAGTCGTATAAATCCCTGTTGCGTCTGAAGAGCCTGTTCCCTCTGATGAATTCCCCTTAGAGGTCCCGGAGCTATCGGTTTTAATATCCGTATTTTCTACTTGTTTCACCTCTTCGGGGGCCTTTTGTACCGGTGGAGTTGAATCCACGACTTCCGGAACTTCCTCTTCAGGAGGTGCTTGAGGTCTGGCAAGTGACTTTGCCAGAGAACTCAGGTCATCGTCCGGGGAGGGGATAAAAGTATATTCTACTGAGAACAATTCATCTGCGCTGAGATCCAAATCAGGTCCACGAAAATAGTAAACAAAGAATGGGATTAGTGTCATTAAGAGCAATGAAACTATTGAAAGGATAAATGAGATAAGCAGTGATCGGGGATATTTCTTACGAAGGATAAAAGAGCCATAGTCCCGGTTCCTTCCGGAAAACGCCAGATCATTCAAATCGGGAAATTTCTTTCTTTGTATCTTCATTGACAGAGAAAAAAATATTATGCTCCAAGGTATTTCTTCAGGATCTCAATTTCTCTTCGTTCTTTTTTTGTTGGTCTGCCCAGGCCACTGTTACGGTAACCAAAAGTTCCATCTTTGCGCATCTTCAGCTTTTCATATTCTTCCGGTGGGGTCATGTCCTCAGCATATTTTTCCACAAATCTGGCGCTTACCCTGTTTTCTAATACCTCTAGAACTTTTACCGATCGCTTCAAGGAATCCAGATTTATTGTAATGATCTCACCAGGTTTAACTTCTCTTGAAGGCTTGACAGGTTGATCGCTGATCCTTACCCTTCCTGACCGGCAAGATTGTGTGGCCAGATTCCGGGTTTTAAAAACCCTTATGCACCACAACCATTTATCTATCCGAACGCCAGCTTCCATAATTTATTTCTGCCTGAAGTACATTTCAACCGGAACACCAGTGAAATTAAACTTTTCTCGTAACTTATTCTCTAGAAATCTCTTATATGATTCCCTGATATATTGGGGCAAATTGCAGAAAAAGGCAAAGGCAGGATAGCGCCCGGGAAGTTGGGTGACGAATTTGATCCTGACGAATTTTCCTTTCCAGGCTGGTGGTGGCATTTCACCGATCAGTGGGAGAAAGAAATCATTTAGCTGAGAGGTAGTAATTTTCCTGGAACGATTGCGAAAGACGTCAACAGCAGTTTCTACCGCTTTGTAAACCCTTTGTTTGGTCAGGACAGAGGTAAATATAATCGGAACATCTGTAAATGGTGCCATTTTGTTCCTGATGTCTTCTTCAAAATCCTTATGGGTATTGGTTTGCTTTTCAATCAAATCCCATTTATTGACAAGGATCACAACCCCTTTATGATTCTTTTCGATCAATGAAAAAATATTCAGATCCTGGGCTTCAAATCCTCTTTCCGCATCGACCATTAATATGCAGACATCACTGGATTCGATTGACCGGATAGCACGCATGACAGAATAAAACTCAATATTCTCGGATACTTTTGATTTCTTCCTTATCCCGGCAGTATCGATCAGTTGAAATTCAAGATCAAAATATTTGTAGTGAGAATGAGTGGAATCACGAGTGGTTCCTGGTTCCGGCGTTACGATGGTACGATCGGTCCCAAGGAGCAAATTTATCAAAGATGATTTCCCTGCATTGGGACGGCCTACAATGGCGATTTTTGGAAGTGGGGATTCTTCAACGTTTTCCAATACCTCTCCCGGAATATATTTATCGGGTAATTCTTTTACTACTTCATCGAGTAATTCCCCGGTACCACTTCCACTCATAGCCGAGATGCCAAAAAGTTTATCAAAGCCCAATTTATAAAATTCATGAATGTCATCGAGTAATTTGTAGTTATCTGCTTTATTGGCAATTAGATAAACCGGCTTTTTAGCCCTTCTTAGCATCACGCAGAGATCTTCATCCATCCCCGTAACACCTTCTTTTATATCGACCATAAAGAGAATTACATCAGATTCCTCTATGGCCAACATGACCTGCTTTTTTATCTCTCCTTCGAAGACATCATCTGAATTATCGACGTAACCACCGGTATCGATCACAGAAAATTCAACACCGTTCCAATCCGATTTCCCGTAATGCCGGTCGCGTGTAACCCCGCTTGTAGGGTCCACAATTGCATTGCGCCCACCTGTCAATCTGTTAAAAAAAGTAGATTTCCCCACATTAGGTCGTCCGACTATAGCAACAATATTACTCATAAGAGGTCTTTCCGTTAATGATTTTCATCCAGACTATATCCAAACCTTTTTAATTCTTTAACGTCATCGCGCCAGTCTTTTCTAACCTTGACATTCAACTCCAGGAAGATATGCTTCTCAAGAAAATCCTCGATATCTTTTCTGGCTTCAGTTCCAAGCTTCTTGATCGCCTTGCCCTGGTGTCCGAGAATTATCGCTTTCTGAGATTCACGGGCAACAAAAAGGTAAGCCGAGATCCGGGTCAGTCTCTCTTCTTCTTTAAAAGAATCAACTACAACCTCAACACTATAAGGAATTTCCTGTGAAAAGTTCAGCAGGATCTTCTCGCGGATTATCTCTGAAACGAAAAAGCGCTGAGAGCGGTCGGTAATTTCTTCTTTCGGGAAATATTCAGGTGATTCGGGCAGATGCTTGATGATAGTATCAAAAACCATTGCCGTCTGGAAACAGTGTAGTGCAGAGATTGCGATGATATCCGCTTGGCTAAGTTTAAGCTTCCACTCTTCTATGGTTGCTTCTACTTTTGGCTGGTCGGCCAGGTCAATTTTATTTATGATAACGATGACTGGCTTTTTTTCCTCCTTTATTTTCTGAAGAACATCTTCATGTGCAAACTTTTCGCCGATTTCGGTGACAAGAAGAATGATATCGGCATCTGCAATTGAAGAATAAATGGCAGAGATCATTGACTTATGTAAAAGGTAATGGGGTTTAAGGATGCCCGGGGTATCAGAATAAACAATCTGGAAGTCTTCACCGCTGAATATACCCATTATTCTGTGCCGTGTGGTCTGGGCTTTATGAGTAATAATTGACAGCCTCTCTCCCACCAGGACATTCATCAGTGTAGATTTCCCGACGTTAGGACTACCAATAATCGAAACAAATCCCGCTTTATGGGTCATATGATTAAATAAATGAAAATTTGGAGAACATTGAAACAAATTCTATCTTTGCACTCCTTAAGAAAAAAACAAAGGTAAATAAAAATATAGTGCGGGGTGGAGCAGAGGTAGCTCGTTGGGCTCATAACCCAAAGGTCATAGGTTCGAATCCTGTCCCCGCTACAACCTCAGAATCCTCATCATTTTTGATGGGGATTTCTTTTTTCACCTCTTCTGAACTCATTGAAATTTGAGAAGTTAGACGAAATAATTGGTTGACTTCAGGAGTTAGATATTGTCGGTTAACGGGATTGATGAAAAAACCACTTGGGAATACCAATCTTTGGATTTTCTTCTTTATATTAATGTTTCCAGATATCCAGTATTTACTTATATTTTGAATAAAGTCCATTGTCTTATTTAGACTGTTTTTAAAGTTAGATGTCGTGATCTCAGGGATATCGTTTTTCTCCCTCAACTCCATGATCTCATCATCAATCTTCCTGCGGAATTTTTGGTAAAGAGGTTCATCAATTTTTCCAAGAGCAAATCTTTCTTCCAACTTTTCTCGGTCTCTTTCTAATTCGGCAAGACGTTTTTTAAAAAGTGTTTCTTCTTTCTTTATTGAATTATTGGTCAGTTCTACCATCCTGACCAACTGATCCTTGACCAGATCTAAAAATTCTGTTTTAAGATCATATGATGCAAGAAGGTTGACAAATAGTTCGTGTGCCCCAATTTTATTTTCATTGCGAGTAACCGCATTAATTGTCACCCCTTTACATTTCTGACATTTGTAATAATGTAATCCCTTCTTTTTAACCAAGTAACCAGACAGTTTTCTCCCGCAGTTATAACATAGAATGTCTCCTATTAATGGCCTATTCTCACAATGTTTATCAATGTTATATCCCTGTGGCCTTTTCGTATTTATTTGGTTAATCTTAAGAAAAACTTCTCTACTTACTAATAGTTCGTGATGACCTTCAATGATCTCTCCTTCTAGAAGTCGGTTGGTTATCAGACCACAATAAAATGGGTTTCGCCACATATCACTTAGTCTTTGTAGACTCATTTTAACCCCAAGATCATTTAATCGTTTGACTATTATGTAGTCTTGAACGCCTTCCAATTTCCATTGCCACGCTTGTCTCAGTTTCATACCAGTTTCATTGACAAAAATCTTCTGACTACTGTTGTAACGATTATGGTCAGTCGTCCTTGGGCCTATATGGTCAAAACCTAATGGAGCTTTTCCTAACCAATTTCCAGCACGAAGAAAAGCTTTCATCCCCGGAATTGACACCTCTAATTTTCTAATATTATCACCTTCAGCTTCTAAAAGACGGCGATTGATTTCATTTCTTCCTCTAGGACTCTCTGTACTAATACCTGATATTACTTCGATAAGGTGAACTCCTTGGTTATCTACAATTTCATTTAATATACCTATACTTTTGCCACCTGAACGCGAGAAACGGTTCATGATATTTACTAAAATGGCGAACGGTTTATTTCTTGTTTTTTTTACTTCCAATAATAGGTTTGTGAATTCTTTACGTGTGAAATCATCTTTCCCGGATTCGTAAGTACTACCAAATACTCTCATTAATTGGTATCCTTTTTCTCGTGCAAATCTTTCAGCCGATTCTTTCTGTGTGGTTAAACTGTAATTGGATTCTTGCTCCTTGCTGCTGACCCTTGTATAACACCAAACTGTTTTATTGATGTTTTTAATAATATCTTTTCTTTTTACAAAACGTTTAAAATCTGTTAAATCATTCATTACATTCGATCATTATTTTTTGGGCTATGATGCCTAAATCAAACAGAAAGTCTGACATTCTCGTTAATTCTTCTTCAGTAAAATTCTTACATACCGGATATTTTTTTAATTCATCATTTGTGAACTTTGCGGCTTTGAATAATTCATCATAAACATCTTTTTCTTCATTTTCAAACATTCATTCATGGATTCTTTTTTGTCCCTGATGGAATAATATCTAACCGAGGTCGGATATCCACATATATGAAGGATTGAAAAAAAAGTTTAAAATATCTAACTATTTTCAGAGACAAAAATCTGAAAATGCTGGTTGAAAAAAAACGCGTTTTAGAAAAACACTGAAAATCTACCGGGTGAATATTTCAAGAAATATCGCCAAAAACAGGCCGCTGTATGTGGTCATTGACATTGCAAGGTTGAAACGTATGGTACTGTCTTGTAAAACATGAATAAATTTGGTTCTATCATCGATTACTCGAAAATCTTGGAAGAATAGGTGATTGCTGATACCTCACCTTGACCTTGTGTCTATATCAATGGGTGTGGATTGGGGTCATTCAGGATATCATTCAACCTTGTCAATCTTTTATAGTTAATAATTTCTTCTCCGTAACACTCGTCCATTAACAGTTCAATTTGATTAATAGTAATTCCATTACTCTGAGGTCGATGATTTTCAAGAACGAAACTGTATGTATCATGAATAATTATTGACAGAATATAGTTTTCTTCTCCATTGATGATATTCATCGGTATTTTATTAAGGTCGATGTGTACACCCTTCCTTCCATTCGGTTTAAAATCTTCATCCAAATAATAAAGGTCTACTTCACAGGTAACACCAGACTCTTTCAAGTATTCAAACAAAGACAATATTTGTTTTTTACTTTTCCTAATTCTACTTGGTATCATAATCACTAAATTGGTATTATAATTACTAATATAAGAAAAATCGGTGAGATAAAAAAATAGTTTCACCACTCCCTCCCCAATATTTTGCATCTAAATGGGTCGGCGGTTATGAATCGGCCGTGGTTATCAGCTCAAATACTTAGCCACCGTTCTATGATTCACATTTAATCTCTTACCGATGCTTCGAAGGGAGAGACCTCTTTGACCAAGAATGCCGATTTGGCTGATAGTGTCCTGTGAAATGTGTGGACGACCGCCAATCCTCCCTTTTGATTTCGCTTTTTCTAACCCTGCCCGAACCCGTTCCGATAATCGTATCTGTTCCTGCTTGGCCAGTGTTGCAAGGATTGAGATAATAACATCTTTAAAAATCCCACTTGAATCGAGGTATTGTTCGCTGTAAGATTTGTAAAGTACGCCATAATCATCGAGTTGTTGAAGTAAGAAAATAGTTTTACGAGTGCCTTCTCTTGAGAATCGGTCAAGTGACCAGAAAAGTAAAAGGTCAAATCTTCGTTTTGCAGCATCAGAGAAAAGCTGATTGAAAGCAGGCCGGTCTGACTTACTACCACTTTCTTGATCGGTATATACTTGGTATACTGTATGACCCATCTTAATGCAGTAATCCCGTAGAACCATCAATTGGTTCTCTACATCCTGACCTTTCGTTTTAGTACTGACCCTTGCGTAGATTGCTACTTTCATAATTCTTTTACAGTGGTGTTTTAACTAATGTTTATTATCCATTATTTACTATCAAATACCCAAATTTGTATGTATTTGTTTTTCTGTGATTTATGACGATTCCTTTTCTGTCATTCTGTCATCTTTTCAATAAGGTTTTTTATCCACTCACGAACCCAATCCTCTTCCTTGCAGTGTTTTTTACCAGTGTTTCTTCCCTGCAAAACCTTTCCATATCCTCAAGACCGGGATAATTTCCATAAAGGATTTGATTCATATGGTATTTCTTACAAATGTTATCGATTTCTCCACCGGTCAAGCTGAATTTTTCAGCTAAATCCCACGCTTCTTTTTCGCTCAATGTCGGAATACGATCAA
Organism: Bacteroidales bacterium; assembly: GCA_049520195.1. Taxonomy (GTDB): domain Bacteria; phylum Bacteroidota; class Bacteroidia; order Bacteroidales; family FEN-979; genus FEN-979. The sequence continues at coordinate 14,787 of JBEKQA010000002.1, read as the reverse complement.
GCCAGATGTGAAGTTTTGCTTCTGTTGATGGTGCATCAAAATGTAGTTTCATTAAAAATCGGCGGGAGAAGGATGGATCGAGTGATTCACATATGTTGGTTGTGCAACAGACAATGCTGTTGGGATGTAGATCTTCAAATTCCTGAAGTAGAATGTTGATAATGTTTGTTTCCGTAGAATCCGTGGAATTATTCCCATTTGTTTTACGAGTTGAGAAGTTGCATTCGTTAAAAAGCAAAATTGATGAAACTTCACTGTTTTGAACGCTGTTATAATAATCAGTCATCAGCTGCTTAAGAATTTTTTCACTTTGCCCATACCAGTAAGAGCGAAGCTCAGAGATGACAACCATCTTTAATGGTCTATTTGTTGTCTTAGCTAATTGTTTGATGAGTTCTGTTTTCCCTGTGCCTGCCGCCCTCCCATAAAGTAAAATTGTGCACGCACCTTTTAGACCATTATCAATTAATCGTGATGAAATTTCCCGGAATCTGGCCGGTTTTAAGGCCTCATAAAGGAAGTCAACGTTTTTAGTCAATTCGGGAGAAAAGTAAAGTTTCCGTTCATCAATTTCATTAGGGAGAATTAAATTCACCTGCCGACTTTCTTTCTTAACAAACAGTTCCTTCTCCGGCACTAGCAGATCGATTGCATTTTCGGTGAGTTCGATGGTCTTATCAGATTTAAAATTACCATCCGATAATTTAATAAGATTCTTTCTGATCAGTTCATGTTTCCCTTGTAGAAAAGAGCGACGAATCTCCATTTGAGTATTCGCATCATCAAAAAGTCCTCTAATGGTTCTTGCCAAATCGACAGTTGGTTCATAGGTAACATATTCGGAAAGGACATAGAGTAAAATAATAAGATCATCAGCTTCAAGATTCAACTGCCCAAGATGTTTGATCAATTCAAGTTCTGGATTATCGACAAAAAGTTGATTGATTTCTTCCATCATTTCATCAAAGGAGATAATTTCATTATCTCGTTCTTCAACCAAATCTGAAACAATCCCCAAGAAATCAAAGGCTGTTACTTTTGTAGTTTTAGGTGTTAATTCTGGTTTTACTCCATCAACAACTGACTTAAAAACCTCGCGTGGTATGTAAAGCTTTATAGTACTCATTCTGTCGGGACATCTTCTCCGTCTCTTTCGTTCCCCAATATCTTTTCTTAACAGCCCGAGTTTAACGAGATTAGAGAACACTTCAATATTTCGAAGAATACTGATCGGGTGAACTTCGAAGAAATCAGAAAGATCCTCAATGTCTACATACTGTGCTCTGAAGTTCAGACTGCATATGACTGAAAAATAAAGTGCTTCTATCGGTGCACAACCTAAGAATTCTCCTACTGCCTGTGTTGATTCTTGTACTACATTGATGAAATCATCCGTAAGAGATGATCCTCGGGCTTTGTTTGTTATAAACTCTATATGCTCGAGGATAGAAGCAGGTTTGAAAGTCGGTGTCTTTTTCATACCACAAAATTAATTGTGGCAGATGGGTAAAAAAAACGAAACTGGTTAGAATGAGAGAATTACTTCAGGAGGATTTTTCTATGATTATAGAAAGATATTCGTAGATATTTAAAATCACGATTTGGGTTTGGTTATATTTCTTGAGGTGCTTGATGTGAAAATGGTGGAGTCCTTTAAAATCGATAAAAGTGATAAAATTCAATTACCAACTCCTTCTTCGCCAGTATTTGAATCAGTGTGCATTAAATATGATCCAAACACCCATCCCTCCTGATCACCAAATTTTACTTTTGTCCAAAACCCTTTTTTATCTCCGATTGTTCTATAGAAACCAAATTCAAGAAGATAGACTGTTTGATCTTTTGGTATTTTAGTCAATATTTTTGAATTTGAGGAGGGTTTTTCTCGTAAGTTAATTGATGAAGTAGTATACATCCATCCTTGTGTATCAGCTTCAATAAATGAATATTTTGTGCCATTATTTTTTGAGACATCAAGCATATTATTGTTAAGAGTAAGTTTGAATGTCAAAGGGGATTTAAATACGTTATTGAAATAGTCCGGTAAGAAACTTCCAGTTATTGATTGCTGAGAAACTTTCCCAAGATAACAACCTGAAGGTTCTGCACAGATTTCGTTTCCTTCTGCCCCAAAGGTCTGTTGGATTCCTTTCACAGAATCCGAAGAAAAGAAAAGTACGATTAGAACATCAGCATCACCACAAGAGAAAATACTTTGATCAAGTGTAAATACTCTTAATGTTGGTTTTTGTGTGTGTCCCTGAAAAGGAACTACTCCTAACCAAAGGAGTATTAAAGTAATAATCACTTTTGTTTTCATTTTTACAATTTTTAAGTTATATACATAGTTCCTCTATGAATTTCGTGTCTTATAATCCTCAAGTTAACTGTCTTTTTCATATCTGGATAAGCATCTTTGAAGTTTCCGAGTAATTAATATTTTAGCTCTGAATTGATAAATGTTTGCAACCTATCAATTAAAAATTTAATGATAAAAAGTTATATATGATGTATCCTTAAATTCCTGCGTTGTCGTTAATCTTAATGAAGATTTTTCTGAATTCTGCATCAAGTAACTTCCAATCTGGAACATACGATTTTAAAGTAATACAATTTCCCCAGCCAAAGGTAACCACTTCGATGCGAGCATAATCCAATTTATTAGGAGAATTATACTTTTGATTAAATTCCTTTATTACACACTCAGGACAAGCATTATTTTTTTGTTGTTCTTGGTTCAATTCCTTCCATGTTATCAATAATTGCTCGCCGCCCTTTAATAAAGCATCAGTGAATTTTGCACAAACATTTAAAGAATCATACTGTTTAAGTTTTTCCGGATTCTTAAAACTTTGAATGATAGTTTCTGTGTATGTAAATTCTTGTTCGATCTCTTTTAAAACATCCTCCCTAAGATCTTCCCAGAATATGGATTTGATAATATCTAATTTCTTTAATTGGTTTATTTTTTCTGAATATTCTTTTTTTAAAGACTCGGTATTAATATTTTTTAAATTTTCGGGTTTGAGGTACATTAAACGAAGTTGAGATTCAAGATCAGTATAGTTAGATAGATTATTAATTAAATCCCATGTGTTTTTTAATTGTAATTCGGTCACTTTAGATTTGTCATAGATTCCTTCAAAAGAATTCATACCAGCATAAAGATTGACTTTCCCTAGATTATTTTGGACTGTATTATTAGTATTTACATTAGACTTTGTTTGGCCAGTTGTAGAATACACCCCTATAAAAAGGAGGATTATTGCAAGAATTTGACTAATTGTTTTCATAATTTTCATTTTTTAGTTATTTACATACTTTCTCCATGAATTTCTTTAGATTATAGTATTCAACTTACACCGGACTAATGATAATCAATTTGACCATTTTCTCCATTATTTCATCAAACCTCCATCTTTTATATATCCCTCAATTTTCATCCCCTTTATCTTATCCAAAAGTTGTTTAGCACAGACATTTGTCAGATTTTTCCCACCGACAACAATAAAGAGATCCTTAGTCAAATTTTGAAAATTGTTAGAATTCAACACTTCGGTTTGAAGTTGATACTTTGTCATGAACTGTTTCTGTGAATTTATCGCTTCATTTTGGGTTTTAAATGAACCAAAAATTACCATCCATGTTGCAGATGCTGTTTGTCCTTGATCGGATGAAATCAATTCCAATTTGACTACTTGTTCGTAATCCTCAATTCCTCGATCCTTCTCCTCTTGCGAAACTTTAACTAATTTATATGTCACTTTCATTTTTTTATTGACGAATTCAGGATTTGCTATATAACCGTCATCACCAGAGAATCCGGGTTTGTTATGATCAACAAGTGTTGGATCATATTTAATGATATTTTTCCCATTAATTTTATAATCGCCGTTTATTGAGAATGAGATTTCTTTACCTGATTCATTCTCAAATATCACGTTGAAAGATGCTTCAAAAGCATTCGCTTTGACAAAAGTTCCTGTAACTGATTTAAGTTGTTGGTTCTGAGAATTAACTGCCATTGATAACCCCATCAGAATGGTTATCAGAAAAATTGATTTTTTCATATTTATAAGTTTTATAGATTATTTTATACCATCAATGAAATGAATCAATTCCGCACAAAAAAGTAAGTATTAAGGAAATAATCAGACTTGTTCTCATTTTTACCATTATTAGTTATTTACATACTTCTTCCATGAATTTCGTTGCCTCTTCGTCTCCAAGGTTACTTGATTTTTTCATATCTGGACAAGCGTCCTTGAAGTTTCCTGATTTTTTAAACAAAATTCTAGCTTTGAACCGATAAATATCAGCAACCGCTTTATCATTAGGAAATTTGGATAATATGTCATTAAAATCTTTAAGTGCTCCATCAAAATCATTCAAATTGTATTTCGACATCCCCCGATATCTCCTAGCCCAATACCAATTTTCTTGAGTACCATTTTTAAGAAACTCATTAATATAATTAATGGATTCCTGAAATGACCCATTATGAAAGTAGTATTCAGCCAAATAAAAATTTGACAAATCAGTTATGAACTGAGTTTTAGAATACTTTATAGCGTCTTGGAAATTTCTTACCGCTTTTTCAGAGTTTTCCTTACGATAATATAGGCCCAAACAATAATAGGCGAAAGGGTTTCCCGAATCCAATTGAGATGCCATTTCCAAATCTTCTTCAGCATTTATCTTGGATGGATATGGATTAGACAATGCTAAATATCCCAAATATCCTCTTTGAATATATGCTTCGACCCAATTAGGTTTTAGTTTAATTGCGGTGTTGAAATCATTTTCCGCTTTATTCATATACTCCCTTATCATAGATTGAATTTCAGCTCCCAAATCACGTACATTAGAGCCATCATATTTCTCTAACTTGCTACTATATATTCTTCCTCGCAATAAATAACATTCTGGTTTATTCGGATTCATTTCGATGGCTTGATTAATTTCCTCGAGTGCACTTGCCCCATTAGAATTATAGAAATTCTCTTCGGCGATCTTATATAAAGAATCAGAATTAGGTTTTTCTATTGAAACGGATTCATTCCAGTCCGCGATATACTTTGACGAAATTGCTCCTGCTTTGTTAAAATTTCCGAGGGTCAGTATTGAATTATTTATATTATAAAGGCATTTTACTACATCAGTTTGAGGGAACTCCAGTACATCAGGGTGTTTTGGTTTTGTTACAACTTGGACTTCTCCTTTTATTCCTCCAGATAAACCACTACCTAATGAATTCCATTTCGTTCCATCCCACTTTGCAATATTGTGAGCTACAGTATTTGTTATTCCAGAGAATGTGCCTCCAATATATAAAGCGTCATTTACAAAGACTATACTTTCGACAGTACCTTGTTCCTGAATATTTCCGAGAGAAGTCCATTTATTATCTTCAAATTTTTTTATTGAGATTTCTTTTGTTGTTCCAAATATTCCCGCCATGTAAACAGATTTATCGACAACAAGAAAAGCACTGATTCCATAAATCTTAGGAATTTCTCTGGAAGGCCTTTGAAATGGGAAAACTTGTTCCCATCTGTTTTCTGAGATGACATATCGTACAAGACCAGTAAAGAATTTTGAATCCTTACATTTTGACACATAGTCGTATCCCTGAATTGGATGCACGATCCATCCAACAGCATAAATATAATTATCAAAAAAGGTCAACCGTCCTATGTTATACCAGTCATTATAAATTGGTTTTTTATAGTCAATTTTGACTTGATCACAATTTATATTTGCCAGTATTGACCATCTACTTCCATCCCATTTGACAAAACTTCGTGCGGGTTGTCCCCCCGCTTTGTCGAATATTCCATAGAAAAAGACTTCTTTTTCTGACGAAACACAACTTAGGACAAGTCCTTCTATTCCTAAACCAAGACTTCTCCAATTCTCACCATCCCACCTTGCACATCCTTTTGCTAAATTGTCATTTACTCTTTGAAAAACTCCTGCTACTATTAATTCATTATTGAAAAATGTCATTGAGGTAATTTGAGCTCCCGGGCCATAAATATCACCTGAAAGTGTAATTTGAGAATACACTTTAACATCATTTTCAGATATTTGATAAATTGTATATGAATTTGAAGTCGTAGGTGTTTCTCCTTGAAAACATGCATAAACTGACCCAGAATGAGCAATTGAGGAAACATATTTACCTTCTTTAATTTGAGTAAATTGTTTCCAGTGTTCATCACCAGATTGGAGTTGTGCAATAATTAAAACGGGTAAGAAAAGAAAGAACATAAAACAAGTGTATACTTTTTTCATAATACAATCCTTTTGGGTTATGGGAAAAAATGATTACTTTAACAATTCCTGTGCTCTCTTTGATTTTTGAGAATCGATGGCTTTTTGGCGTATTTGCTCGGCTTTCTTCACGGCTGTAGAATCGGCTATTCTTATGGAATCATTGACTATTTTTATTTCTTGTTCAAGAAATATTTTATCTTCCGGAGATAATTTCCCAAAGAATGTCCATCTAGGACCTTCTACAAAAGGTATACAATTGAGTTCATCATACCGTATAAATTTTGATTTTATGTTCTCAAGTTTTACTCTCAACATTAATCTATAATCCACGTAAATATTTTCATTATGGTCAAAAACCTTTGTAGTTTCATAATGGTCTTTTTGAAAAGTAAAGTAAGAACGAACAAATACTTCTTCTGTTCTATATACAGGTTTTATGTATAGCCCCTTAGCAATAAAAGTTGTATCAGACAATTTTTTAATATCTTTAAATAGAACACTTCCAACGGGATATTCTATTGATGGGCTTTGCATATTGTCATGTAAAGTTTGATTCAAAATTCCTATTACAGTAGTATCTTGTTTAGTTATGGTCAGCTCGGTTTGGATGCCAGAATAATTCCATTCTCCAACTAAAACATTTATTCCTTTTTCCTTGCTGGTACAACTAATAAATATTAGAACAATGAGGATTATTCCAAGAAGAAAGACCGACCTTCTTGAAAAATGGTCTAAAAAACATTTTAGATTTCGTTGATGGAATCCGATCCAGAAGATGTGAGGATTTTTCATGATTTCGTTTTTTAAGTTTCGTCGTGAAATTAATATTGAAAAACGGGATAAATAACTTAACTTATTTAACGTACCCTTTTTGACGATTACCGTAGGTATAAAAGGAATTAACGTATTTTGGAAGGACTCATTTATGGGGTTCTCAATGGAAGGATAATTTCAACCTGAGTGCCTTTTACGTCACCGATTCGATTACAAATGTCTTTGATGGTCACCCTATATTTATCTGATTGAGTGGATTTATTCAGAAGATCAATTCTTTCTTGGGTTATCCGTGTGGATTGGGGTTTATGTTGGAGATCCCGCCAACTATCAATTTCTTTTGATTTTTTCCTACCCACACCGTTATCTTCGATAACACACTTGAGGTTCTCTCCTTCAATTGAAATGTCTATTAAAAGTAATCCTTCACCATCTTCTTTGTGGAATAATCCATGACGGACAGCGTTTTCAACATAAGGTTGGATAATCATCGGGGGAATTTGAATATTCTGTGGGTTTAGATTTTCATGTATACGAAATTCAACCTTAAACTTATTATCAAATCTCATCAATTCGAGATTCAAATACCATTTGATGTATTCTATTTCTTCATCCAGTGAAATATACTCTTTCGTTGCGTTATCAAGGGTTTGACGAATTATCTTGGAGAAGTTTTGCAAATAACCAATAGCGTCATCCACTTTGTTTTTCAGAATAAACCCCTGTATAGAGTTGATCGAATTAAAGATAAAATGGGGATTCATTTGGGATTGTAATCCACGCATTTCAATTGTGGATAATTGACGGGCGAATTCCGATTTTGTCTGTTCCGATATTTTAATTTGATTTATCCGGAGGCGGATTATCCAATAAATGCTTAGAATCAGAAAAACCAATGTTCCAGTAATGAACCAGCCATTCAAGTACCAAGGAAATCTGATATGGAATGAGTAAATCGTACTTCCCGTTTTTGAATTATCCATTCGATTGTATGCCTCAACGATTAACCGGTACTTACCATAATTGAGTGATGTTAAAACGGCTTTAATTTCAGTCGAATATTCCGACCAGTGGTCGGCCAATCCTTCAAGTTTATAACGATAAAGAGTTTGATTAGGATTCAGGTAGTTGGTTGCTGTAAAATGGAATATCAAATTATTATCACTATGTGAGAAGTTTCTAACATAATCGGAATTAAAATTTGAATCAGGTTGATAATTCACTTCTAAGCCAATGATTTTTATTTTTGGTTTCCCTGCGGATAACTTGTCCAACAGTTTTGTGTCAATTTTCAACAGATGGCTATCAGTACCCACCCAGATATTACCCTCCCGGTCACATCCTGCAACCTTACCAGAATAGTCATAATATCCGACCTCATTGTCATAGAAATTAGATTTGACCCTGTTTTCGTGGTTTAACGTATTCAAATCAATTCGGTTTAATCCAAGGTTTGTTCCTATGAATAGATGGTTAGCCTTATCCACTATAAGAAATTTGACGGTATTCCCGATGATTTCTTTTCCCGGTTGTAACCTATATCTGATCTTTAGTCCATTCTCCTGATATCGGGCAATAATAATTTCGCCCGTGTTACTTCCAATGATGATGTTACCACGGCCATCAAAACAAATATCGTTGATTATGCGTGGGAGTGAGGAATCATTTTTCCGTAAATAATCAATGTGACCTCGGTACGAACGGAATAGTCCTTCTGTTTGACTAATATACCAAATAATGTCTCCAGTAGAAATCATCTTTATGACATCTGGTGGTGCGTTTCTATCTTTAAAACCCCAATAAACAGCGTCTGTGATTTTCGGAGAAATGGAACAATGAAAAACACCATCCCACCACCTGTCAGAATAAAAAACGGTATCTTGGTTATCAAATGTAAACTGGGTCGCTGCTGGTTTAATGCGTACAATCTGGGGTTTAGAGAAATTGTTTACCTGTGAATACTTTAATAAAGGAGATTGATAAACACAAGAATAGATGTTTCCAACTCGATCCTGTTTGATGCATCCGTACTCAAGTGGATATGATCCAATAATCCTTTTAATGAATCCATTATCACAAATCTTAATCTTTCCATCCGGTTGTCGGATTAACAAAAATCCCTTCGTTCCGATCCACAAATTATTATCTTTGTCCGATAACAATGCTGTCACATTCAATTCCTGTAAACCAAAATCATCCTTATCATACCACGTAAACGCAGGTAGTGGTATTTTGTACATTCCTGAGTTAAGAGTCCCAACCCACAAAATATTGAAGGTAGTATCATAATACAAGTTCCAAACTGTAGGATCAGTAATGCCAAACTTTTCACTATACCTGATAACCTCTTTCCCATCATACTTAAATAACCCGCCAGGCATATCCTTTGAAAACTTGTTTTCTGACCAACAGGCAATCCATAAATTACCGGTTTGATCTGGCTTTATATCGAACACTTGTCCCATTTCTTTAAAGGATCGTTTGATTCCATAGTGCAGGATATTCACCCCTTCCCGTATACTCCCTATAATTGTATCACCATCAGCATAAATCCGTGGAGAAGTCGAAGTGTTATGGGTCAAATAATAAAAATCATTAACAACGATGAATTTCCGGGTTTTAGGGTAATACTTGTAGTATGGTTTGTGATCGTACGGATAGATACAAACGTAATCTTCCCCCTCAAGAAAACCCATCACATGTAAATCATTTGATTTTGAATCCTTTGCACTTAATGAAACAAATAATTTACCATCGAACACACTACAACCATCTTCTGTCCCGATAAACAACAGATGGAACTTTTTGGAATACCATACCACTCGGACATTATCATTGACTAGCCCCTGTTTGGTTGAATAATTGATAAACGTTTTTCCATCATATTTTTAGATACCTCCTTTCATACATCCTATCCAGAGGTTTTGATTATCATCTTCGGTGATTGAAAAAACACTTTCTCCAATCATGCCATTGTTGACCCCGAAAGTCCGGAAACTTTTTCCATCGAATAGACACAAACCTGCTCCTGTTCCAATCCACATCCGGCCTTGGGTGTCTTTATAGATACACCTGACTGTGTTGGACGGTAAACCATCATTGACGGTGAAGTTTCGGGAATAGTAGTGTTGACTCCAGGCAAGACTGGTGAGCGAAACAAAAAGACCGATGAGAAATCCTTTACTCAATTATTGTTAGTTTGTTCTCTCCATTTTGTCAAAACACGTAAGAATTCATCATTATTTCTGAAGGATACAGGAAGCTCCTGTCCGTTATCCAAATGAATCCCGTTCTCACTACGGGAATATGATTTCACATAGTTCAGATTGACCAAATAGGATTTATGAATCCGATAGAAGTAGTGACAGGAAAAGAGTTCTTCAACTTCTTTCAGAGATCTTGCGACCAATATTATCCGTCCATCAAAGGTATAGACATTGGTATAATTCACATTTCCTTCACAATATGTTATATCATTAAGTTTCTCCATCTGATACCCGTCCATTGTAGGAAAGGCTATCTTCTGATTGATATCAACCCCTACAGTCAGGTTTGTTATTAAAGTCTCGATCCGTTGTTGACTACTATTGGTCAATTTTTTCTTTTCGTAACGGGAAATAGATTCTCGAAGATCAAGAAAATTTATCGGTTTAAGAAGATAGTCCAAAGCAGCATATTTGATCGCCTCAATTGCGTACTGCTCGAAACCGGTCGTAAAAATGACTTCAAAATTATACTGGGTGAAATAATCGAAGAGTTTGAAACCACTCTCATTCGGCATCACAATATCAAGAAATACAAGATCAGGGTGGTATTTCTTAATCAATTCAACACCCTCTTTGACCGATTCCGCCATACCAATTACATTTAATCGATCAGTCATATATCGGTCAATAATATCACGAAAGGTCTCTCGTGCCACTCTTTCATCATCAATTATGACACACGTTATTTTGTCCATAGTGTATTCTTTGAATAAAAGTGGAATAAAGGTAGAGATTATCGGCATTTCAAAAAACTAAACTTATTATCCGTATGTCTTTTGGTAATTACCGTAGGTATAACAGGAATTAACGTAAAAAATCACCATGGTGAATGTCCCACAACTTTATCTTCAACCCGGATTCGGTTCAAGGTGCAAGTTGTTTCATTTTCAATTAGTCGAACCAAGCCGCTGTCTTGATTTGATATCCCTGTCTGTACTAAATTATTGAAAATTCAACGGTTGTGGGTTCTCTTCGGTAAAATAGATTATACGGTCAGGTTTATGATTTATAGTTGAATCTTACAGGGCATGGTAATTAGCGAATTTAAGTTCTCTTCAATTTTCTACTTATGAACCATATGCCACAACAAATCCTGCGTATCTGTTTTTTTGCTGTTAATAACATTCCCATGTAAGGCCTGATTTTTCTTTTAATTTTACATATTTAAACCAATAAACATCAATTCCAACATTGAAAATCAAGTAATTCTGAAATGATTTCTTTGTGAGTCCTAAATTGAATAATCATTGAGGTAAAGTGAACTGGGTTTTAAATGTTTATTGTAATTTTATTTACAAGTAGGCATTTTACAATTTATACACAAACAGCACGGTTATCTATTAAATGCTCTAATTTTGTTTTGTCTATCATTCTGAATGGTCAAACTATGAATACACTCCTTAATAAAATTATTAAAGAAAATTCAAACAAGTTTGATACTTGGGTCGATCAAATTAACGAGTATACAAGAATCTGGAATTCTGATGTGGATCATTCTACTGACCTTCAAGAGAATATAACCCTTAATGTAGTGAATACGTTTTCAGGGATCTCTGAACTTTGTATTAAATATGGTAAATTCAAAGATAGATGGGATATTGGTCATTTTTATCTTCATATTGAAGGGCCTGAGTTAATTATTAAATCACAAAAAACTGAGACAGAATTTATGTTAGGTTTGAGTAGAAAAGGAGTCTATTTAAAAACTGACTTGAGACAAACACAGAATTTAAAGAATATGGGTGATGTATTCTGGAAGCAACTATTTGTTTTATCTGAGTTTCCCGGCTTTGAATATGAGGAATATGAGTTTGTTAGCACGGAGATTCAAAAAAAATATTCAGACCTATTTAATGGGTATAAATGTATGATATTTAGAATATTTAGAAAGTACTTTTTGGGAATGCTGGAACACAATGAGGTTGGTTCTATAGGGGAATTTAAAATAATATGGACACCTGATACCAATTTTGTAGATATAGTAAAACAGTGCTGTGAAGCTTTTAAAATAATGTATAAATTGAACTATTCACTTTGGAAAATTGAAGATCTAAAAAATAAAAAGGATGTTAAATGAACGGCAAAGAGAGATTGCAGATTATCTCTTAAAATACATTGAGAAAAAAGGGGGTAAGAGTTCACTTGACGATTATCCGTCTGAAATGAACAATAAAGGATATGAGGAATTTGAATGGTCTTACATCAAAGAGTTTTTAAGAGAACAAGTTGGATTACTTTATTATCTAGGTAATTCGGAATATACTATTGCATTGACCCCAGAAGGATATAATGCAGCGAAAGTTGGAATTGTGAAATATTTTCAATCGATTGAAGAGGATAAACAATTACAAAGAGATAGCATGATCAATAACATTGAAGGAATTCATTCTTCGAAAAAACTATCAAAAATTGCAATTGTGGTAGCCATAGTCGTTCCAGCATTTAGCATAGGTATAAATCTTTGGATTCAGATGAAACCCGACCATAAAGGTTTTATCAATGACAATAATATTAGTACAACCAAGCAAGATAGTGTTTTAGTTGAAAAAATTAGATTTAAACTTAAAAATGATCCAAAGTTTCTAAATGACCTTAAAGATCTGATTAATAGGAAATAACTCTTTTTGCTTTAAGATGGATTATGCCTATCGAACCCAAATACCCTAAAGACAATGAAATAAAAGTGAAATGGACACCAATTCATATGATAATTTTAATTCTTGGAACTCTCATTATTATTGGATTTCTTATTAATGAACTAAAAATAAATTTCCTACTTACTTCTAAAATTATTTCAGCAATTGGGCTGTATTTTAACATTTTAGGTATAGTTATTTCTTCATTGAGAACACCATTTTATGGTTCCTTTTACGATGGTGGTGAACTCGAATTTAAAAAACATAACGCTGAAAAAAAATATGTTAATACTGGCATGCTCTTAATAATTCTTGGAGTGATTTTAAGTATTATAGGTATTGTTTGACATCTTTCAATTATAAAGTATAACTATGACAGCAAAACCAGAAAAACAGGTCAGGCACGAAAAACTCATTGAGTTTCTTTCACAGTTCAGTCAATATCAATCAACCGATGGGAAACCTTTAGTAGATAAAGTGAATAAAGAGCGGAAAGGTACTGATCTTGAGAAAATTTCAATCAACGATATAAATAACGCCGTTGTTGTTTTTACAGACGTGTTAAATATTATGAGTGGTTCTGCGGGGGATGTCGATCTTTATAAACTTCTACAGGCATATTTGACTGTACCAGAATATCGGTCAAAAATGAACGCTCTTGCCAAAGAAGCTCATTCATTTAAGTATGAAAAGAACAAATGATGCAATAGATTTCTTACCTTATTCTTGGTTTCTCAATTTTGAAAATTGGGAAAGTCACGGAAACAAGGGTTCTTTCCTTTTTGATCTTATGATCTCTGGAAAATGGAATATTACTTTTTTTTCTTACACTAATCAATGAGTTTGGTATAATTTTATATGACTTTAGAGTACTTCTCAAAAAGTAGATGAAGAGAAGGATCACATTGTGTAAACAACAGTTTAATTTTTCATCATGTTAATCAACTGATCAGCTGGGAAGAGTAATATTTCCTTAATATATTTGCAATAATGAATTTTTACAAGAAAGTTTTTAATGGTTAGAATATTAACTGAATTAAAAATGCTTATTATGAATACAAAAGATGTAATTAATAAAATTGATAACATCGTCAAGGATGTTAAAGAATTTAAAATTGGCATGACTAGTAAAGCCCCAAATGAAAGATTATCAATGCCAGATTATAAGGATAAATTCGCTAAAATTATCCCGATCTGTTCATCTCCAAACGAAAAGACAATTGAGGATTTAGAGAAAAATACTATTGAGAAATTTATAAAACTTTATCCGGAAAAATGTAAAAACGACCAATTTGGTGGAGGTGAAATGACAAAATCAGAGAAATATTATTTATATGTCGTATTAAACAACTAAAATTATGGCAAAGAAACAGTACCCTGCGACACCTAAGGAGGTGTATGATAGTATCATAGAAGTTAAGAAAATGTTTAGAAAAAAATTATCAGTAGCTTACGATTTAGATTTAGAGCCAGAAGATGTTGAATTTATCAAAGAAAAGTTGAGATTTATAGAACAATATTTGAAAGATAATTATTGAGGGAGAATTTTATCTACTATTTGCCTCTATTGATAAAAAGGGTCAATCTATGGCTTAATTAATTTCAATAATTGAAAGCTGCATTACTGTCCAACATTTAGAGTTCAATCAATCATGTCGAAGTATTTGAGGTTAATTTTCTATCATTTTCAAAATCCCGTTGTAAAAGTTTTGGGGACTGTGAGGAATTTTGTGTAAACGATCTTTGACTGTGTTTAAAGGCTAAATTACAAAAAGATGTTAAATTTAAAGCCACAAACACAGATGAAAATGGAAGACGATGTTCCTTTTGAG
>JBEKQA010000001.1:0-55049 GCA_049520195.1 Bacteroidales bacterium | reverse complement strand
TGCGTGGAATAACATTTTCCACAGCTGATGTAGTAGGATTGGGTGACAAGCCGATCAAATTATCGGTTCTTCTCCAATCATTGAATGTTTCAGCCTGGTTGTAAAGTGCAATGTATTTCTGTGCCATGATCTCTTTGTACAGGGAACCCGTCATAGTGTCCACCACAGCAGTATAGGCTGTGATGTATGCTGCACTAAACACGCCCCATTTGTTCAACGACGCAGAGACACCACTGATAAGATCAGTTTTGGCATCCGGAATATCACTTGTTTTATATTCACATTCAGCTTTTATAAACAGACATTCTGTATAATCCAGGAATTGGACTGATGAAGTTGGTGAGGCAACTGCAGAACCTGGTAAAGATACTGTATCTGGTGTTGATCCCCAGTCTGCACCTCTATAATGATTTCCTAGACTGTCTGTGTAGGCTGGTGCAGCGAATACAGCGATTCTGGGGTCAAACCTTTGAGTTAGCATATCGATAAAGACTTTATGCATTGCAATATCTCCTCTTTGATCCATAAATTGGAATAGAGGATTCTGCTGGCCAACACTTGCACCAAATGCAAACTGCATATCGTCATTATTACTAGCCAATGCACTTTTAACCAAAGTGAGGGCTGTTGCCCATGATGTTGCATCAGTTTTGCTAAGATGTAATGTATATCTGGCTTTCATACCATAGGCGGCTTTTAACCATGCTGTAGCCTGTGCTGCAGGATCTCCATCTGCATTGGGATAGATCAGGTCTCCAATCTCATAAACAAGAGGGGTGGCCTGGAAGCTTGTAATTGCATCATCCAGTAAGTTAAGGATCTTTGCATAAAGGTCCTGCTGCTTATCAAAGGCCGGGCTTAATTGTGACAATCCCTGGAAAGCTTGTGAAAATGGTACATCACCCCAGATATCAGTAACAAAACCGAGTGTTTCTGCCATCAGGACATCGGCCATGCCATTGTTCATATTATCCTTTGCTGACATGGCTTTGCTTTTCAAAATATTAAGGTTTTCCATACTACCTGAATAAGAAGTATTCCAAACATTATCAACATCGCCATCATGCCAGATATAATTGGATTCGCCTTGTGACTGACGTGCAACACCCTGGTAGTATTGCATCCATTCGGATGTAACACGGGAATAATCATTTCCACCGATCAGCGTATAAGCCATGTTGGCTTCAATGGCTGGAAGCAGCGAACTCATCGGAACGTCTTTAGGAGCATCCGGGTTCGCATTCATTGATGTATCGATCCATTTCTTACATGAACCAAGGACCAAAACCATGAGGAGTAAAACTCCAATGAATTTGAATCTTATATTTTTCATAATTATATGTTTTTTTTGTTTTTAAATTTATTTTGGTCCGTATTAGAATGACACATTCAAGCCAAGTGTATAGCTCTTGGTTCCGGGCATGTTAAAATAATCGATACCCTGTGCATTCTGAGAACCTGCAAGACTTGTTTCAGGATCAACTCCCTTATAGTGATCAAACAGTAATAAGTTGGTCCCGGTAAAGTACACGCTCAACCCACGGATAAAGGTCTTCTTTAAGAATTTTGAAAGGTTATAAGTCAAGGTGATAGTTCTGAGTCTTACCCATCCTGCATCTTCAATGTAAGGTGCAGTTGCACCGACAAATCCGCTTCCTTGTGCCTGATAATAATCCTGGGTCAGGGGAACTTTCATGGTGTTGGCCACTCCGGTGGAATTACCATTGGCATCCGTCATGACTCCGGAGAATACAACATACTCACCACGGTTAAGAGTTCCTGCGGAGACTCCGAAATAATCCAATGCTCCACGTGTACCATCCCACATCTTCCCACCATGTTTGATGTCAACCAAGAAATACAGACTCAGGTCTTTCCAGCGAAGTGTGCTTCCAATACCTGCAGTCCATTTCGGGTCTACATTACCGAGAGCTGTTTCATTCTGTGATTCTATTGGATAACCATCGGTACCGATCAGCACATTCCCGTTCTTATCGCGTTCCCAGTCATATCCATAAATTGTACGATAGGGTTGGCCAACGACTGCATCAATTTCAGAACCTGTAAAGCCTCCTAAATAAAGCCTGTTAATTCCGGGTGCAAGGGCAAGCACTTTATTGTCAATTTTTGACCAGTTAAATGTGACATCCCATTCCCAATTTTTCGATTTTATCGGAACAAGATCCAGGGTAACTTCATGTCCTGACGTTCTGATAGAACCGGCATTCAGCCAAACTGATGTATAACCAGTGGAAGCAGCGATCGGAACATTAAGAATATCATCTGTCGTTTTATTATTAAAGTATGTATAGGATACTCCGACGCGGTTCTGGATGAATTTAAGGTCAATACCGGTCTCAAAGTTGGCTGTCTTTTCCGGCTTCAACTGGTTGTTACCGAGGGTACTGCTTAATTGGAATCCATTGGTCCCGTTATATGGCCAGGTCAATCCGGTCGTCCATCCGTCAGCAATTGCAGGGGCTGCATAGGGGGTTAAGGTACTGTAGGGACTTGCATCCTTTGCCGTGATAGAATAAGAAACACGTACTTTACCATAAGGAAGTACTTTGTTATCTTTCAAACCATTTAACTGAGTAAAGATCCAGCCCAAACCTACAGATGGGTAGAAGAATGAATTTTTACCTGCAGGTAAGGTTGTCGACCAGTCATTTCTGCCGGTACCGGTTAAATAAAGCATGTTTTTCCATGAAAGCGTCAGATCTCCGTAAAAACCGGCACCCCTCCTGTCACTTGTCGATTCCTGAGAAGCAATACTTGCTGTATTATTCAGATCATAGTAATTGGGAATTACCAATCCTAAAGCTTGTGAATTCAGTGAAGTAAAGAATTGCTCGGTCATGTTCTGACCAAGGATAAAATGAACATTAAAGTCCTTTGCAAAATTTTTATCAATAGTCATGAACAGGTCGGAGTTGAAATTCTTGCTGAGTTCTTCTCCTCTTTTTGCCCAACCTGCCGGTTGTGTTGATGAACCTACAGCTAGGTCATCCACAATTTTCCTTCCATACCAGTCCATACCTATACGATAGGTAAATGAAAGCCATTTATTGGCCAGGTAATCTATCTGTGCGGAACCGATCAAACGGTTTACAGCATCCTGGTAATGATTTTCATTTGCGGTCCAATATGGATTATCATAATAAATACCATGACGGTAACTTCTTTCATTTCCTGCACTTGGCAGTTGTGACCCGTCAGGTAATAGATAGTCTGATGAGAAAATATAACCGGCTGCATTATCAAATGTGGGTGGAGTCCTTAACAAACCTAGCATGATACCGGAGGTATTATTACCCTGTTGAATACGGTTAGCTGAAGTGATAATATAATTTGCCGTACCTGATACCTTCCAGTGATCAGAGAGCTTTGTGTCACCGGATATTTTGAAAGTATTCCTGTGTAAAGTATTATTGGGAATAATACCTTTCGTCTGGTTATCGGAGAAACTGAAATAAAAAGTTGAAACGTCGCTTCCGCCGCTCAGGGATATTGAATTATCAGTCGTTAATCCTGTCTGGAAGAAGTTATAAGGGTTATATGTATTGATTGCCCCGTTTTTACCAACTTGATCGCTGACGATCCTTCCATCAACATCAAAATCCTTCCATTCATATGTGCTCCAGTTCGATTTATCGTAGGCACAGGTATCAAGTTTTGGTCCCCAGCTGAATTTATTACCTGAGACCCAGTTGCCATGGGTACCTTGACCAAACTCATCCTGACGAGCGGGTAGCTGGCTTACAACATCAAATTTAACAGAAGTACTGAAAGTCACCGATATCTTTTTACCTGTGGTTGCTTTACCCTTTTTTGTTGTGATAATAACGGCACCGGAAGCAGCTCGCAGACCATACAAAGCGGTTGCTGCACCTCCTTTCAGAACAGATACAGATTCTATATCGTCAGGGTTTAGGTCAATGGCACGGTTGGATAACCCAACACCATCAAAATTATTATTGGAAGCAGCTTCAATATCGCCACCTGTTTCAGCTCCTGCTATGGGAACACCGTCAACGACAAAGAGGGGTTGGTTGTTCTGTGTCAAAGAGGTAACCCCACGGATCTGGATATAGGATGCAGCACCTGCAACACCGGAAGAACTGACAACCTGTAAGTCAGATACCCTCCCCTGCAGAGTGTTAATAACATCAGTCTGGGATGCTCTGGAAATCTCATCAGCGTTAACGTTCTGCACTGAATAGCTGAGTGCCTTTGTTTCCCTTGGGATGCCGATGGCTGTTACGACGATCTCATCCATATTCATAACATCAGGCTCCATAACCACATCGAGAGTGTTGGATTCTCCGATCTTTACTTCTTTGGTTTTCATCCCGACGTAGGAAAAGGTTAATTCGTTGTATTTGCTTGGTACAGACAATACATATTTCCCGTCAACATTTGTTATGGTGCCAATGGTCGTGCTTTTAACAACGATGGTCACGCCGGGAATGGGGGATTTGTCCTCCGATGATGTTACAACACCGGATAAGACCCGCGTTTGTGCAAGTACACCTTGCAGTCCTGCCAATAAAAGTAAAGCTAGGACAATGGTAAATTTTCTCATAGTGGATGATTTTAGTTAGTAAAAGGATTAATAATCAGACAAATATTAATTGGGTATACCGAATTACACATGAACATGTAACAAAGTATGTCATATATGATGAGATGTTTTCTTGCAACTTTTGCCATATCCAATGCAATTTTAAGAAATAAATTCTGAAAAAGTCAAACAAAACTTAAAAAAAGTTAAAAAAATGTTAACATTAAATTGTTTGAAAACAGGAAAATTTATTAACGATCTTATAATTAAGTAATTACAACGGTTGTTTAAATAGGTGCAAAAACTCCGACCGGGGATAATTAATAGTGAGAAGAGAAACTTAGAAGTACAAGAAGTATAATCAGGTACCTGACAATAGTTGTTGAATGGGAAGAAGAGTTTATCTTAATTTCTTCAGAAATACTCCATAAACTATAATCAACGCTATATAGAAGGCGGTGGTCAGGATTGAGATCTGACTTGCAAATAATTGGTATCCGGAAATTATCAATGAAGAAACACCGAATATCAGATAACCCGTTCTTCTCATGTTCCAGATAAGAATAATGCCGGTCAGAGATGATAAGTGCAGGATTAATCCGCCTAGTATATAACAAAACACGGTGAATCTTTGAACTGAATGCTCAGGTGCATACCTTAACACCATATCTGCAATGGTACCTGACCAAAACAAGGCAATGATAAAGAGCATTGAGATCAGACCGAAAAAAACAAAAGAAAAAAGGCAAAGCAAAGTCAGCAAAAATGGCCGTTTGGCAACATCTTCCCTGGCATTTCCGCTCTTCATGCTGATCTCTTCCATTTTCAGGTCATTTTTTTTAAGTGGGAACTGTATAGCAATACAAAGATTCCTGAAAGTATAATGCTGGCCAGGTCAGGACCCGGAAGATGAAAGAAATACATGGGGGCAATAATCACCATTATTTGTGCTACCGTATAAATATGAAAGCCCGGTTTCCTGAGTTGCCACATCAGGATTGCTCCTGCAAGAGCCAGCGCATTTATTAATGCTGTCACTGCAAAATACACGGGTTTTGCATTCAGGAAAGGATCCATCCCGGCTATTTTGAAGGACTTCACTACTTCTTCCGTCAACTTCATCGAAGCATCATAGAAAATGAAAACCACCAGGTTTGAAAAAGCATTCATCCCACTGCCAATAAAAGTCAGGATACATAACACAGTCAGCAGTGAAGGCCGTTTTTCCTTCGACTCCGTATCGGGCAACAATTGTTCTTCCATTTACGGGTTATAATTATTTTAGATTATTCCAGTTTACCAACGGTTTTTTCAACTTCATCCAGGATCTCACACGATTTAACAAGGGATTTCATGGTATTGTGATCCGGATATAAAGGACGGTCAACATCAAGAAAGGCAACGTGTTTACGGATTATTTCCTTTGCCTTATTGACACCTGCGCCGAATTTATAATCCCGGAAATCAAGTGCCTGTGCCGCTGCCATGAATTCTATGCCCAGGATACCATAAGCATTATCAAGGATCTGGAAGTTCTTCAGTGCCGTATTCATACCCATCGACACAAAGTCTTCCTGGTCAGCTGCAGCGGGTATGGATTGTATCGAAGCTGGAGCAGAAAGAATACGTTGCTCGACGATCTGCATATCAGCTGTGTACTGGCTTAGCATCATTCCACTGAACATGCCTGCCCCCTTGGTTAGAAATGCAGGCAGACCCACACTCAGTGCCGGGTTATTCAAACGGTTCAACCTTCTTTCTGAAAGAACACTAACCATGGTAATAACCATTCCTGCCATATCCATAGGAACCGATACCGGCGAGCCCTGGAAATTAGCTCCTGAAAGCTGAAGGTTTTCCTCAGGGAAGAAGATCGGATTGTCACCAACACCGTTTAATTCAATTTCCACCTGTGAACGTGCATAGGCAAGAGCATCGTGAGCAGCCCCGATTACCTGCGGGGTTGAACGCATTGAATAAGCATCCTGAACTTTACATTTGACCTTTCTTTCAGCCAGATCACCTCCCTGAACACACTTCAGGATGGCTGCGGCACTTCGGATCGCACCTTTAAAACCTCTTACTTCATGAAGCTTCGGTAAATATGGCCGCATATTGGCTTTCATTGCTTCCAGCGACATAGAAGCAGCAATCTCTGCCTGTTTCAGCCAGTTATTGGCATCATATAAAAAAAGGGCACTCATGGCCGTCAGTACATTTGAGCCATTGATGGTAGCCAGTCCGTCACGGGCTTGTAATCCCGGAATCGGAATTCCTGCCTTTTCAAGGGCTTCTTTCCCCGGATATAACGTTCCTTCATAAAACGCATGACCCTCGCCCATCATGAGCAAGGCGATCTGTGACATGGGTGCAAGATCACCACAGGCACCTACTGAACCTTTCTGGCAGACAAAGGGCGTAACACCTTTGTTCAGCATATCTACCAACGTCTGTGTAATTTCAAGACGTGAGCCTGAATTTCCATGTGCATGTACATTGATACGACCTAACATAGCTCCACGTACCCAATCAATCGGCATCGGATCACCGATACCTGCTGCATGATTGTAGATCAGGTATTTTTGAAATTCTTTAACCTGCTCATCATTCAACACCATTTCAGAGAATTCACCAATACCGGTATTTATACCGTACATGATCTCATGGGCCTCAATCTTTCTCTCCAGCATTGCACGGCATTTATGAATCCGTTCAATGGCATTCTTGTCAAGTTCTACTTTTTCATTCCTGCGGGCAACGTTAACAACGTCTTCGATAGTTAGTCCCGCTCCTTTAATTACGAGTGTCATAGTTTAATTGATTATTGATAATTTTTATTTTTTTCGCCATTTCGCTATCTCGCTATTTGCTTCATTACCTCTTCCCATGTCAGTATACTCTGCTCACCTGTTCGCATATTCTTCAAGGTTAACTTGTTCTCCTTCAACTCATTTTCACCCACAAGGATCACATAGGCAATATTTTTGCGATTGGCATAATCCAGTTGTTTTTTCATCTTGGCAGATTCTGGGAATATTTCTGCAGGAATACCTATTTCACGAAGCTCGGAAAGCAGGGGCAAACAATATTTTTCTTCAGCAGCGCCAAAATTGACAAAAAGTACTTTCGTTGTTGCCTCCATCATGTCCGGAAATAGGTTCAGTTCATTCATTAAATCATAGATCCTGTCAGCCCCGAAAGAAATTCCAACTCCCGAAATTCCCTCAAGTCCAAAAATTCCAGTGAGATCATCATAGCGCCCACCTCCGCAAATACTGCCCATCGGGACATCACTGGCTTTAATCTCGATAATTGTTCCGGTATAGTAATTCAGCCCTCTGGCAAGAGAAATATCCGGCTCAACACGATCAGCCAGGTTCATATCAGCCAGGTAATTCAATATTTGGTCGAGTTCATTGATTCCTTTCATTCCGATTTCCGAAGATTGCAGCTTTTCCTTTAAAAAAGAAATAATAGTTCTGGAATCCTTTTCCGCAGTAAATTCCAGAAAAGGCATCAGGGCAGTAATAGATGGATCTGAGAACCCTTTGTCCCTGAGTTCGGCCAGCACTGGATCTATCCCGGTTTTCTCCATTTTATCCAGGGATACAGTAAGATCGATAAATTGTCCCAGAACGCCTATTATCTCTGCAATCCCCGAAAGTATCTTCCGGTTGTTCAGTTTTACAAGGTAATTTACCCCCAGGCTCCTAAATACCTTATCGACGATCTGGACAAGTTCAACTTCGTAAAGAAGAGAATCGCTTCCGATTACATCCACATCACATTGAAAAAATTCCCTGTATCTGCCTTTTTGCGGACGGTCTGCACGCCATACCGGCTGGATCTGATATCTCTTGAATGGAAATACGATCTCATTCTGATGCTGAACTACAAACCTTGCAAAAGGAACTGTCAGATCATAGCGGAGACCTTTTTCTGTGATCCGGGTCGTCAACTCCTTGTAATTCTTGTCAATAAGGTCTGAGGCCTTGACTGGTTCAAGAAAATCCCCTGAGTTCAGGATCTTGAAAAGCAGCTTATCGCCTTCTTCCCCGTACTTGCCTAGCAAGGTGGAAAGATTTTCCATTGCCGGGGTTTCTATGGGTTGATATCCAAATAATTGGAAGACCTTTCGGATGGTATCAAAGATAAAATTTCTCCTCACCATTTCGAGTGGGGAAAAATCACGGGTACCTTTGGGAATAGAGGGTTTCTGGAGTGACATTCCGGAAAATTTGCACAAAGATAATAATTATCGGGATAATCACTTTTCGCAGTTTCAATTCATGATGTTTCAAATTCTTCTTATCCTGTATTAAGATGAAAAAATCATGACCGAACCTCAAGCGAATGTCAAGCGAATGTCAAGCGAATGTGAAGAGAGCAAAAAGACATTTTGTCAGCTTCTTTTTTGGAATATTTTCGGTTTGCCTGGAGATTTAAGTTTTTTAACTAAAAAAGGGAGGTTCCAACATATTATTTAGCAATATATTAAGAAAACATACTTTTTACAATATGAATTGTAACTACTTGTATTCCAGAAATTAACATCATCTTTTAAAAATTTTTAGTTTTATAACAACCTAAATACCAGTGTTTAAAGTAAAAAAATAACGCCGTTTGTATAGCGGTTGTATATCTAAAGTATATCCAAAGTATAGTGAAAGTATATCGAAAGTATACCGTTCCTTCGCCCTGGGTTCGCTCTGGGTATACTCAGGGCACATTTTCTTTGTCACTGTGTCACTTTCTTTGAAGTACAATGTGTAAGACGAAAAATGCAAAGTGCAAATTAATTGCACTTTACACATTACACTTTGCATTTGTCTTACTCTGCCACTCTGTTACTCTAATAGCTAATCACTTCTGATTCAATCCGCTTTTAGTTTCTTGTACCTGATCCTTGTTGGAGCTTCGTCGCCAAGTCTTTTCTTTCGGTTTTCTTCATATTCAGAATAGCCTCCTTCGAAGAAATAAACCTGCGAGTTGCCTTCAAAGGCAAGGATATGTGTTGCGACCCTGTCAAGAAACCACCGGTCATGGGAAATGATCACAGCACAACCGGCAAAGCTTTCTAAACCTTCTTCCAGGGCGCGGAGAGTATTAACATCGATGTCATTGGTTGGCTCATCAAGAAGAAGCACGTTAGCCTCTTCTTTCAGGGTCAATGCCAGGTGCAACCGGTTCCGTTCACCACCTGAGAGTACTCCGCATTTCTTCTCCTGGTCAGCCCCCGTGAAGTTAAACCTTGCCACATAGGCTCTGGCATTCATCGACCTGCCGCCAAGCTGAATAATTTCACTGTTGTTTGAAATGACCTGGAAAACAGTCTTTTCGGGATCAATTGCCGCATGACTTTGATCTACATACCCGATCTTCACGCTATCTCCGACCTGGAATGTTCCTGAGTCAGGTTTTTCCGAACCTATGATCATGCGGAAGAGTGTGGTTTTTCCGGCGCCATTGGGTCCGATCACACCGACAATCCCTGCAGGAGGAAGCGAAAACTCAAGTTTCTCGACTAGGAGATTGTCCCCAAAAGATTTTGATACTCCCTTGGCATCTATCACTTTATTACCCAATCTCGGGCCATTCGGGATATAAAGTTCCAGGCGTTCTTCCTTCTGTTTCACATCCTCGTTTAATAATCGTTCATAGGCTGCCAGACGTGCTTTCCCTTTGGCTTGTCTTGCCTTTGGTGACATCCTTACCCATTCAAGCTCTCTTTCCAGTGTCTTCCGCCTTTTGCTTTCAAATTTTTCTTCCATGGCAAGACGGTTTGACTTTTGTTCCAGCCAAGAGGAATAATTCCCCTGCCATGGAATACCTTCACCGCGATCCAGCTCAAGGATCCAACCGGCCACATTATCCAGGAAATAACGGTCGTGGGTAATGGCTATCACAGTCCCTTTATATTGCTGGAGGTGCTGCTCAAGCCATTGTACCGATTCCGCATCGAGGTGGTTTGTGGGATCATCCAGCAGGAGAATATCAGGTTCTCTGAGAAGAAGGCGGCACAACGCAACCCTTCTTTTTTCCCCTCCCGATAATACATTCACCGGCCGGTCTCCTTCCGGACAGCGTAGGGCATCCATGGCCCTTTGAAGACGACTGTCAAGATCCCAGGCATTATGATGGTCAAGCAATTCGGTCAACTCTCCCTGTCGCTGGATCAGTTTATCCATCTCAGCATCAATCATTGGCTCTGCAAACTTTGCATTCACCTGCTCATATTCCTGCAGAAGGTCAACCACCTCTTTAACTCCTTCCTTGACAATCTCAAGCACTGTCTTGGTCTCGTCGACAAGAGGCTCCTGTTCAAGGATTCCAATGCTGTATCCGGGCGAGAATACAACCTCTCCCTGGAAAGATTTTTCAGTACCGGCTATGATTTTCAGCAAAGTTGATTTCCCTGACCCGTTCAAACCAATGATACCGATCTTGGCTCCATAAAAGAAAGAAAGATAAATATCTTTCAGAACCTGTTTGTGCGGTGGAAATGTCTTACTGACATTAACCATTGAAAATATTATCTTCTTGTCGTCTGCCATAATTTAGTGAGAAGTGAAAAGTGAGAAGGAAGACATAGAAAAATTAACATCTTTTTTAATTATAATTATGTAATAATTTTTCGATTTTTTCAGTTTCAACTTCCCAGCTGAAATTCTTTAACACATAGTCATATCCGGCTTTTGCCATCTTATCTGCTTTTTCCGGGTTAGCAAGAAGAAATAATATATGCTGTGCATAAGTCTCTGCCTTTTCAGCGATCAGGATCTCTTCATTATCTTTTGCCAGTAATGCCTGGTTTGCAAGTGGGGAGGTAATGCACGGGATCTGCATGGCCATCGCCTCGAGCAATTTGTTCTGAAGTCCTGTCCCGATCTGCATCGGGGCAATAAAGATCTTTGCCCTTGCGTAGCATTCTCTCATATCGGGAACCCAGCCACTGACATCAATATTATCCGATTTCAGTACCGAAACCCGGAGGTTGGGGTTGGCACCGGCGATCAATATCCTGATGTCAGGCTTCTTCAAAAGTACTAAGGGTAATATTTTATGGGCCAGGAATTCAGCTGCATTAATATTTGGCGGATAACCCATATTCCCCGTAAATACGAGGTCATATTCTTTTTCCCGTTTCATGGGTAAGAAAAATGATGTGTCCACTCCGTTTCGCACCACCACAATCTTATCTCTATCAGGATGAGGTATAAAGTCACGGTCGGGAACTGAAATAATCACTTTATTATCAAATTCCCCGAAAATATCATGCTCATAACGAAGAAGTCTTTTGTATTCCATTTTAAGGAATGGTCTCGTATAAAATGCTGCACCTGCCAGACGGCGTTCTACATTCTTGGAAAAGACATCCTGATAATCAAGGGTTTTAGGAATCGGGATTCCTCTTACATATTCTGCAACTCTGATTAATTGGCAGAAAATATGATCCGGCTTATGCTTCTCGATAAGGGAATGGATGATCCTTTCTATTCTTTTATTATAAAAATAACCGACTTGTAAAGGCTTTTTGGAGAACAGGGTGGTAAAGAGATGAAAAAATATGGATATTTTAGAGATATTGATAATATAAACATGCTTTGCATAAGCAGAAAGAACTTTTTTAGCATCTTCATGAAGGTAGGAATCGTTGAGAGCGCATAAGATCACCTCATTCTTTTGAGATAGTTGTTTCAGTTGGTTGAATGCCCTTAGTTTATCTCCTTTTTCAGTAGGATAAGGTACACGCGGAAGTAAAAAAAACAGTTTCATGAAGCTGGCTTGGAAAAGCAAAAATACTTAAATCCTGATTATTTCATTATTTTTTGATAAAACCCGGTCAACTTTGAAATAATCAGATCGCTATTATATTCTGACAGTATCATGTCTCTTGCTTTCCTGCCAATAGTTTCACTTAAAAATTTATTCTCAACGCAATCAGAAATGCAGGTAATAAAATCTTCCGGTGTGTCGGCAATGAGGATATCCTTACCATGTGTACAATTGATACCTTCTGCGCCAACGGTTGTGGATATAATTGTTTTTCCGGTTGCCATTCCTTCGATAATCTTGATCCGGATACCACTTCCTGAGAACAATGGAACGATCAGGATGGATTTTGAAAGCATGAAAGCCCTCGCATCTTCGACTTCTCCCAGGACCTTAACATTGGGATATTCGGCTTTCATTAGCCATTGTGGCATATGCCGGCCTGCAAGGTAAAAGTATAGAAGAGGATATTTACGATGGATTTCCGGCCATACTTTTTCAAGGAACCAGACAATACCCTCCATGTTTGGGATCCAGTCCATGGCTCCGATTGAAAAAAGAGAGGGGAATTCCGGTTTTTCATTTGTTTCCGGGAATTGAACCGGATCAATGCCAAAAGGAATGGTAATGACCTGGGTTTCTCTTCTGTCCTCCCGCTGCAAACACTGCGCTGATCGAAAGAAATCTGCATCCTTGTCAGTTATAGCTGCGATTCCATCGAACTGGCGAACAACAGAACATTCGTAATTCTTCAGTTTCCTGACCAGTTGTTGAAGGTATATTCTTTTAAGTGGATTTTTGATGCTTTCTGCAACCCGCTGCCAGATGAGGTGCTCTATATTATGTGTGCGCAAGATGATCCGTGCATCAGAATACTTCTTCACAATCTGGGCATAGGGACTCATGTATAGCAGTTCAAACTGTACGATGTCAAATTTTTCTGCCTGAAGGATCCGGATAAGAGCCTTTTCAAAGTCACGGGAAACAAATCGTTCTACATGGTAAGAATGACTCGAAAAGAGGTTCCGGAAAGCCGAAATCGGACGAATGCTCAGGTTGACATAAATAAGTTCGATACCTGTTTTCTTCCGGTATTCTTCCGGGATGTAGGAGATCTCAACATTGTATTTGTTGGAATTGATTGCCAGGACTTTAACACTATGCCCTGCACGGATCAATCCCTCAATGATCATATTCATTGCAATCGGGCCGCCTTCCCTGGCAGGGTATGGAGATTTATTACAAAGAAGAAGTATCCTCATGCAACCTCTTTTTTCCCAGAGACTTCAGATTCATAAAAAACTTAAGCCAAGCATCCACATCGAGCAATGAAGCATCAATAGTAGCTTTATAGGTAAGGAAGATCCCAATGGGCAAAAGAACCAATGGGGCTATCCACATTCCCTGGTAAGCTGGTAAAACCCCTTCGATGGCATATTTTTCACCGGTAATTGAGAGTATCCAAAACAGTAAAAAAAATATCGTAGAAATCACTGCAGGTAAACCGAGTCCACCTTTCCGGATTATTGCACCGAGCGGAGCTCCTATAAAAAAGAGCAGAAAGCAGGCTATTGAAAAGGTAAATTTTTTTTGTAAAGCTACCTGGTACCGATGCAGATTCTTTTCTTTCTGGTAGAAATTTTCCGCATTGACTTTAAGGTTTTCACATACATTGGTGGCATTATTTTTAGCTGACTCGATAATTCTGCCCCGGTCGCCGGGAGATAATCCTGCAAAGGGGTTTTTTACTGTTTTATGAGGGATTGACCTTTTCACCGGCGCTTTTAAGGTATCTGAAATAGCCAGGAAGTTATAATTATGGATAAACAGCCTTTGAAAATTACTTTGCTCTGTGATTGCGTCTTTATGAATTGAATCAATGGCTCTTTTAAGCTGATTAACATTCATCATTTCAAAATTGCTTTTAAAAAGCTTCTCATCAGTACGGGTAAGTTGAAATGTAGAAAGGTCAAATTGCTGAAACTGCTCGATAAACTTTGTGCGCTGGAAAGGATGGGTTATTACTGAATTTCTGAGATCAACACGCTCCTCATAGTTTGAACCATCATATAACCTGAAAATCATGAACCTTTTATCAGGAGTCAGCTCCATCTTTCCCCATTTCGCTACGGTAAGCGAAACATCTCCAAGATGTTGGGTGTGGTCATAGATCATTACATCCCGGATGGTATTGCCATCCGGATCTTTTTTCCCGACACGGATCACATAACCGTCGATACCATTGTAAAAGACACCTTCCTTGATATTGAATGCAAGTTTTTTTTCACGGATATCGAATAATAGGGAAAGAAATTTCAAGTTGGCTGTCGGTAATATTACATTGGAAAAATAAAAGCCAAGCAAGCTGATCAGGATCGATAAGATAATCAAAGGCCTCATGATCCGGTTCAGGGATATCCCTGCCGATTTCATGGCTACGAGCTCATAGTGTTCACCCAGGTTCCCAAACATCATCAGCGATGATAACAAGATAGCCAAAGGCAACGCGTAGGGAACAAAAGTTGAGGAAGCGAAAAACAACAATTTTGCAATAACATACCACTCTAGCCCTTTTCCTACAAGATCATCGATATACTTCCAGAGAAATTGCATTAAAAGTATAAAAACGGCAATGAAAAATGTCATCACCAACGGCCCTAGGTAGGATTTAAGGATATACCAATAAAGTTTTTTCATGAATTTGCTGATGACCGTTACAAAAATAGCGATTCTTTTAAACGCTCTTTGAAATAATGTATTTTTGTGCGGATAATAATCCCGGGTTAATTCTGCAGAATTACACTAATCATTATTTACACTATGCAAGTAATTGAAGTCAATAACAAACGCACAATCCATGAATTCCTGGTAATGCCCAGGATTATTTATAAGAATGATCCTTTTTGGGTTTGCCCGCTATTTAGCGAGACCGAATCTATTTTTGATCCCAAAGAGAATAGTTTTTTTACCCATGGAGAAGCTTCGCGGTGGATACTAAAAGATGACCAGGGAAGATTGATCGGAAGAGTAGCTGCATTTATAAATAAGAGTAAAGCATTCTCTTTTCAGCAGCCGACCGGAGGAATGGGCTTTTTTGAATGCATTGATAATCGCGAGGCTGCCCATCTTCTCTTTGATACCTGTCGTGAATGGCTGCAGGAACGAGGAATGGAAGCAATGGATGGCCCTATCAATTTTGGTGAAAATGATGTAAACTGGGGTTTGTTGATAGAAGGATTTGTACATCCCGGTTTTGGAATGAATTACAACCCTCCCTATTACCGCAGCCTGTTTGAGTTGTATGGGTTTAAATTTTATTTTGAACAAGTCTCAAATCATCTGGACCTTACGAGGCCTTTTCCGGAAAGGTTCTGGAGAATAGCGGAATGGATAAGAAGCAAGCCGGAATATCAGTTCCGTCATTTTACTTATAAAGAAGCTAATAAATTCATCGCTGATCTTAAGAACATTTATGATACTGCCTGGGCTTTTCATGAGAATTTTACACCCATGGAAGAAAAACTTCTCCTGAAGACCATGGAGAAAGCAAAGGCCTTCATTGATGAAGAGATGATTTGGTTTGTGTATCATAATGATGATCCTGTAGCATTTCTGATCATGTTCCCTGATGTAAATCAGATCATAAAACATTTTCATGGTAAGCTAAATCTTTGGAATAAACTGAGGTTCCTCTACATGAAAAGTCAAAAAGTCATGACCAGGGCCAGGATTGTTATTATGGGAGTGAAACCAAAATACCAGCGTTGTGGTCTTGAATCAGGGATCTTCTGGCATCTGAATGAGGTGATGAAAAGAAAGACTCAGTATACAGAGGTTGAACTCTCCTGGGTAGGTGATTTCAACCCAAAAATGCGGGCCCTGCATGAGTCGGTTGGCGCGGTTTTTGCAAAACGGCATATCACCTATCGTAAATTATTTAATGATAATGCAGGATTTCAGAGATCAACAATAATACCGGTTGATACTAAAGAGAAAGCGCTGGGTTATAATGACGAGGTGAAAAGTTAAAATTGATCAAAACTATTGCACAACGACATAATTTGCAGTAATTTTGTAATTATGAAATGTTTTAAAGTATATTTGTAGCTAATTGCTAAATTGTTAAACTCAAAATCAAAAACTATGAAAAGAATTCTTCTTTTTGCTTTAACACTGACCTTTGCCGTTGGTTCTATGGCACAACTCTCAAAGAACCAAGGTAAGTATGGGCAAAAGGCTCCCCGTTTCGCTATTGATAATGCTGTGATGAACCCATTACAGCCTCACAACAACACGGTCGCTTCAAAATCGACTTTGGAAGATCAGCTTGGTACAACACGTTATGATTGTCAGACCAATGGATCACCGCAGAATCGTTTTTATGTTTATCCTGATGGAACAATGGGAGGTACCTGGACTATGGGTATGCTTGAAACATCTTATTTAGATCGTGGCACAGGATATAATTATTATGATGGAACCAGCTGGGGCGCAGAACCTTCCGCACGTATTGAGAGCATAAGAACTGGATGGCCTTCTTATGGCCCTTGGAATGGGAATGGCGAGTATGCAATCGCTCACAATTCTACTACAACATTGATTATGAGTACCCGTACCACCAAAGGAACCGGTACATGGACACAGTCACTGAAACCAGCCTCCCCAAGCGGAGCACCGGGTATTTTATGGTCAAGATCAATCACAAACGGTACTACTAATCAAAACTTTCACATTCTTGCGCTGACACTGCCAACAGCAAACGGTGGTGCAGTTTATAAAGGACTGAATGGTGCACTTCTATATTGGAGATCAACTGACGGAGGTACAACCTGGGATAAGAGCGGTATTCAGCTTCCCGGTTTGGATTCTACTAATTATGCCAGCTTTGGTGGTGACGAATATGCATGGGGAGCTCCTCATGGCGATACCATCTATTTTGTTGCAGGTGGTCCTTATACAGATATGTTCCTCATGCAATCAAATGATAATGGTGATACTTGGACAAAGACTGAGATTCTGACAAATGCAAATCAGAATCTTAAAGTTGTTCCTACTTATAAAGCTCCATGGTATTCTTCAGATGGCTCTCTTGCCTGTGAAATGGGGAAAAATGGTGTAGTACACGTACTTAGCGGTATCGGTGGTGGTGAAATTCAAAGTTCTACCGAATATATCATAATCAACCGGAACGGTTTGATTTACTGGAATACTACAATGCCAATCTTAAAGGATAGCCTGAACCTCGATACCCTTAATGCTCATGGACAATTGCTGGGTTATTATTCAAATGGAACAGGTCCTGGCGATACTTTGATCTTAGTTCAGAGCTACCGTGTAGGTTTAACTAGTTTCCCGCAGATCTCGATTGCCGATAATGGTGATATATACACCATCTGGTCTGGGATAACTTACCAGAATCCTGATCCTTCAGGCTTGGGCAACTATCGTCATATCTGGGGACGTGGATATAACTATGCAGCTCAGATGTGGACAACTGATCAGATTGATTTCAACAGCGACATCAGCTATATTTTCAATGAGTACGTTTTTCCGTCAATGGGGAAAGTACTGTATGGTGGCAATTTCGATTACATCTATCAGACCGCTTCGGTCCCTGGATCGTCTGTTGAGACCACAACCTTGGCTACCAAGACTTGTACTATAGAACATCGTACCCTCGCAGAGAATCTTGTTACCGGCGTTTCCAACCATCAAGCTCCGAAGAGAGACTTTGTAGGACAGAATTACCCGAATCCGGTCAATGGTTTGACCACATTTAATGTCTATCTGCAGCAGGATTCAAAGGTTATCATTAATGTAAACAATATCACAGGCCAGAACCTGATGACCATGGATAAAGGAACTGTTACAAGTGGTGCACATCAGTTTACAATTGATGCCAGCCAGTTGAGCTCAGGCGTTTATTTCTATACTGTTATAATTAATGGTCAATCAACCACCCACAAAATGATCGTACAGTAAAAAAGATCAGTATTGAAGAATGAAAAATTCTTCAGAATTAAAATGGGTGTCTCAATTTTGAGACACCCATTTTTTTAAAGTACCTGGGATGAAC
Source organism: Bacteroidales bacterium (assembly GCA_049520195.1). Taxonomy (GTDB): domain Bacteria; phylum Bacteroidota; class Bacteroidia; order Bacteroidales; family FEN-979; genus FEN-979. Next base: position 36,636 of record JBEKQA010000001.1, on the reverse strand, counting down.
GATGACTGAACCTAAAGCGAAGGAAGAGCGAACAAAGTCTATAGAGAGTCTATAGAAAGTCTATAGGAACAATGTCATTTATTCTATCAACATCATAATATTCAGTTTGTTAAAAAACGAAATTTCATAGAGAAATGTTGTTACTTTTTCAAAAACAGTAAGTTAATGCTGCTGAATGTATTAGTTTTTCTAAGATAATGAAAAGGTCAGTTGACCTGTAAAAAGGAAATTGCCCAATATGATTGCTTCCTTCTTTGTGAATGTTCAATAGGTAAATTCATTACTTTTGTTTCAGGTAACATCGCATAAGAATGCTGGGAAACGAGATTAAACATCTGATTGGCAAGGAGATTCGCCTTGAACTGAAGCAAAAATATGTTCTGAACGGAATATTGCTCTACCTGATCTCTACAATCTTTGTTTCTTACCTTGCCTTTGAGAGAATCATTGATACAGATACGTGGAATTCACTCTTCTGGATTATACTTCTCTTTGTTGCCGTGAACGGCATTTCTAAAAGCTTTATCCAGGAGAGTCCTGCTCGACATCTCTATTATTATACCATTGCAAGTCCACAGGCATTATTGCTTTCAAAAATAATCTATAACCTTCTCCTGATGACCATCCTTTCTGTACTCTCCTTTGTTTTTTTTCTGTTACTTATGGGGAATCTGGTGGTCAATATTTCTTTGTTCATTATATGCCTTATACTTGGAAGTCTCGGATTGGCTTCAATTCTTACGATGGTTGCTGCAATTGCATCAAGGGCAAGCAATAATTTTTCTTTGATGGCGATTCTGAGTTTCCCCATCGTTCTGCCTCTGTTAGAGACTCTGATGAAAGTTTCAAAGAGTGCGCTCTCAGTTTCACAATGGTCTGGAAATTATGGATTTATCATTATTCTGGTTACCATTAGTGTAGCCGTTATCATCCTGGCTTATTTATTATTTCCTTACCTTTGGCGTGATTAAAATATAAATGAAAGGACAATTGAAACATTACTGGTGGAAGATACTTGCAGGGGTGCTGTTATTCTATGCAATCATTGGTGGATTTTTTATCAATGTTAATTTTACTGGCATGGAGGTGGCTGCAGAGTCAATGCGAAATATCTTCTTTCATGTTGGAATGTGGTTTGGCATGCTCACCATGATGATCATGGGATTCATTTACAGTTTAAGGTATCTGAGGAATTTTGATGAACAGGAAGATATCAAGGCAGTTGAGGCAGTGAATGTTGGATTGATGTTCGGCGTTCTTGGAATTATAACGGGGATGATTTGGGCCAACTTTACATGGGGCGCACCATGGGTCAAGGACCCAAAACTTAACGGCGCTGCAGTCGGATTGCTTATCTATCTTGCCTATGCAATTCTCCGTGGTTCTATTGACGATACGCATAAACGGGCAAAAGTTGTAGCGATTTATAACATCTTTGCATTCTTCCTTTGGATTGTTCTTGTCATCATACTGCCTCGTCTCGCAGGTGAAAGCATTCATCCTGCCGGTGGAGGCAATGCCAACACTATGTTGCCGATGCATCTGCCGACATCCATGCGTCTTATTTTCTATCCTGCCATGGTGGGATGGATTTTGCTTGGCCTCTGGATCTATCAAATCAGGTTGCGGATAAAAAAAATTATACTGATCATCAATAATAAATAAAGCCTCATGCTTGCAAATGGAAAGATCTTAGTTGTAGTAGTCGTTCTGGCCCTGATCCTCGTAGGCATTTTTATTTACCTATTTGTCATCGACAGGAAAGTGACAAGGCTTGAAAAAGAAGTTAAAGAGCAAAATCCGGAAAAGGAAAAATGAAAACGATTCATATAGTTATCTTGCTGGTATTGGTGATTGCAGTTGCTGTCGTGGTAACTACACTGACTGATTCCAGTACCTATGCCAATTTCTCGGAAGCCGCCCTGACGCCAGGAAAAGAATTCCATATAATAGGTCAGCTCGACAAGACAAAACCTTTAGATTATGATGCGACGAAAAATGTCAACAAATTTTCTTTTTTTCTGATTGATGATAAAGGATTGGAGAAAAAGGTGATATATAAAAGCGTAAAGCCTCAGGATTTTGAGAAATCGGAAAAAGTAGTCGTCATTGGTTCTATGCAGAATGATGAGTTTGTTGCTTCCAGCCTTCTGCTCAAATGTCCTTCTAAATACAATGCCAATAAACCGGAGAAGTTCAGTACTAAAACATATAAAGTCAATTAAGTATAAAAGGTTATTAAGTATATCCAGCAATTCATCCTTACTTGCTTAACACTTAAAACTTTACAATGGCTTATAAGACCCTGTCAGAATTCGTTTCAGCACTTGAAGCTGCCGGTGAGCTGGTGAGGATTAAAGCATTTGTTTCGCCTCATCTGAAGATCACCGAGATTACCGACCGGATTTGTAAGAACAATGGTAAGGCACTCTTATTCGAAAACAATGGTACTGACTTCCCGGTTTTAATAAATGCCTTCGGTTCTGAAAAGAGGATGTGCATGGCATTGGGTGTCTTAAACCTTGACTCTGCAGGAGAAGATCTGGGTAAGATGTTGCAGGAATTTATTGGTCCAAAAGAAACTTTCCTGGAGAAACTTAAGATCCTTCCTGCCCTGAAGGAGATCTCATCCTGGATACCCAGGTCGATTAAAAGGAAAGGCAGTTGCCAGGAAGTCATAATGGATAAACCTGATCTTTCCAGGATTCCAGTGCTAACTTGCTGGCCTGCAGATGGAGGACCTTTTATAACACTTCCGGTGGTTCATACCAAAGATCCGGTTACCGGCATTCGCAATCAGGGAATGTATCGTATGCAGGTTTTCGGACCTGCCCTGACCGGGATGCACTGGCATCGTCATAAAGGTTCAGCACATCATTTTTCGAAATACAAGGAACTTGGGAAGAAAATGCCTGTGACCGTCACTCTCGGCGGCGATCCTGCATATACCTACGTTGCGACGGCACCGTTACCCGAGAATGTTGATGAGTATATGCTGTCCGGGTTTTTGCGGAAAAAGAAAGTCGACCTGGTGCGATGTCTGACGAACGATCTTGAGGTGCCTTCTGATGTAGATTTTGTCATTGAAGGTTTTGTTGATCCGGAAGAGGATTTTCTGCTTGAAGGACCATTTGGTGATCATACGGGCTTTTATTCATTGGCAGATTTTTATCCCTGTTTTCATGTTACATGTATAACGCACAGAAAATATGCAATATATCCAACAACGGTTGTTGGAATCCCGCCTATGGAAGATGGTTGGATTGGAAAGGCAACGGAACGTCTGTTTCTATTTCCTATGAAACTCGTTTCAGTCCCTGAATTGAAAGACATCAACATGCCCGTGGCCGGCGCCTTCCATAATATTGCACTCACGAGAATTGAAAAGTCATTTCCGGGACAAGGATTGAAAATTATGACTTCTCTCTGGGGAGCTGGGCAAATGATGTTCAACAAGATTATGATAGTATTGAGTAGCGATGTGGATCTGAATGATTACAAAGCGGTTGCAATAGAGGTTTCCCGTAGAACTGATCCTTTACAGGATATCCAGTTCATAAAAGGTCCCGTTGACATCCTTGATCATTCCAGCCGCCGCTTTTCGTTCGGTAGCAAGATTGGAATCGATGCCACAATAAAGTGGCCGGAAGAAATTGAAGACACTTCCTCCAAACCAACTAATTCTTTCATTAATTCCAAGGCTATTCTTAAGAGATTTCCCGAGGTGATTGCCATCAACGACAGATTCCTTTCAGAAGGAATTTCGCTTATTGTGATCACGATAAAAAAGAACAGAATTTGCCATCTGAGGGATCTGAGTGCAGAATTCATGAAAAAGGGACTAATAAAGGATATTAAGTTTCTCCTTTTTCTCGATCCGAATATCGATATTTTTTCTCCGATGGATATCGCATGGATCGCTGGTAACAATATTGATCCAATGAGGGATTGTTTTAATCCTGTCAATGATGGAGGCGCATATTACCCCATGCTGGTAATAGATGGCACACGCAAGACAAAGGATTTAGACAGTTTTACACGTGACTGGCCCAATGTCATAGTAATGGATGATAATATCACAAGGAAAATTGATGCTGAGTGGGACAAATTTGGATTAGGGCCCCTAATACCATCGCCTTCCGAAAAATACAAAATGTTGATAATCAATAATGGAGCTGTTGTGGGTTAAGGTTTTTCATTTATTTTTGATAAATTATGCTAATTTTGTTCCATAAAACTGATAGAATGAAATATTTCTACCTGCTTCTTTTGATGATAACTTTAACCCTTGTATCCTTTTCGGGAATCAAGGCTCAAACCTGTGTAGTGCAGGGAAAAGTTGTTGATGAACAGACCGGGGAACGTTTGCCATTTGTCAATATCGGCATAAAAGGACTGTCCACAGGCACTTTCAGTGATAACAACGGATTATACCAGCTTGAATTATCCAAAGGAGAGACGGTTCTGATCATATCCTGTGTGGGTTATGAAAAGCAGGAAAAGCATATCAATATTGACGGCAAGAAGAAGGTCTTACTTGATATCCAGATGACCCCCATTTCCCAGGAATTAAGCACCTTCGTGGTGTCTGGATCAAAATATGAGCAGAAAGTGGAGAATTCAATTTCCACAATTGAAGTGTTGAAATCACCTTCCATATTAGCATCAAATCCCAGCAGTATTGATAAAGCAATTGAAAAGATCCCAGGAGTCACCATTGTGAATAATGAGCCCCAGATTCGTGGAGGGAGTGGCTTTAGTTCGGGACTTGGAAGCAGAGTAATGGTGATGGTGGATGATATTCCGATGCTGAGCGGTAATGCAGGACGCCCCGATTGGGGATTTTTGCCGGTAGATGATGTAGATCAGATTGAGGTGGTCAAAGGAGCTTCATCAGTAGTATATGGATCCTCAGCCATTACAGGCGCCATCAATATCCGTACTTCCTATCCTACGGATAAGCCCGTAACAATTGTAAATTCATTCCTGGGAGTTTACAGTAAACCCGACAGAACTTATGCAACACCCTGGACTGGAATGAATCCTATTATTTATGGGTTAACAGTCTCTCATCTTCAGCAGGTCGACAATTTTGACCTGGGTGTAGGTGCGAGCATTTATAATGATCAGGGTTACATCAGAGGTACGGCAGAAACGGTTCGAGATACGAATTTTAACAAGGGAGCATTCACAAAAAGAGGGAAATTCTATTTTATAACCCGGGTTCGTAACAAAAAAATTGCAGGCTTGACTTACGGCCTGAATGGCAACTTCATGTACAATGAATACGCGGAGACCTACTTCTGGCAAAATGCAGATACTAATTTGTACAGGGCTTATCCTGGTGCATTATCGCACTTTAAGGAATTTTCCTTTTACGCAGATCCCTATATCAAATATTTCACAAAAAAGGGGAACAGTTACAGTCTGAAAAACCGTATTTATTACGGGAATACAGATGCTAATAACAACCAGTCAAGCATGTTTGTGAGCATTTATAATGAATTTCAGTATACCCGGAAATTTCAAAAGGTGAAAGAATTAGTTCTGGTTACGGGTATAACCAATATCTATTCATATTCCTTCGGTAAGGTCTTTTCAGGTAAACTTGATTCATTGGGAACTACTGCTGCCAATGAGAATGGCACATATACTTCTGAGAACCTGGCAGCTTATGCGCAGCTTGAGAAAAAGTTCTTTGACCGGCTGACCATACTGTTTGGTGGGAGGTGGGAATATTATAATATTGCAGATTTGACTGAGAATAAGCCTATTCTCAGAGCCGGTGTAAATATGAGGGTTGGCAAAGCTACATTTTTCAGAGCTTCAGCCGGACAAGGATACAGGGCGCCAAGCATTGGTGAAAGGTACATTACAACCAATTCAGGTGGGTATGGGTTTTACCCCAATCCTGATCTTAAATCAGAAACCTGTAACTCCTATGAGCTTGGGATCAAACAATTGTTTAAGATTGGAAAATTTACCGGAATGGCAGATCTTTCAGGTTTCCTGGAGAATTACAAGAATTATATAGAGTTTAATTTTGGGGATTGGGGCAATACATTGCTCAGCCAAAGTGCCGGTTTCAAGTTTCTCAACACAGGACCTGCACGGATATATGGAGCAGATATGTCAGTAGGTGGGGAAGGCAGAATTGCGCGTAACCTGGATCTTTCACTGCTTCTAGGCTACACTTATTCCGTTCCTAAAGCACTTGAGCCAGATCTTATATACTACACTCACAAAGAAGTTGCCACAGGGAATATCCGAAATTACTCATTTGTAAGTACTTCCTCGGATCCAAGTGGAAATATTCTGAAATATCGTATTCAGAGTCTTTTTAAATCAGATTTTCAGCTGACTTTTAAAAAACAATTCGGAATTGGCTTCTCGGGGAATTATTATGGGTACATGAAAAATATTGATGCGGATCTTATAAACCTTGAACCGGTGATGCATTCAGGAATTATAGAATACCGGGAGGCACACCATAACGGCAATTTCATTGTTGATGGCCGGGTAAGTTATTCCTACAGAGATTTCAAATTTTCCTTCCTGGTGAAGAATTTCTTTAATACGGAATATTCATTGAGACCCATGACAATAGAACCACCCAGAACGACTTCTTTACAAGTTCTTTTACATATTTAATATTTAAATTATTAAAATCTTCATTATGAAAAAATTGGTTTCACTTGTAGTTATTGTTTTTTGCATTTTTACTTTTGGTTATGGACAGGAAAATATCCGTGGAGGTACATTCGAATCATGGAAATTAAACAGTAAATGGAATTATTATGAACCGGATAGCAGTATCTTTTCAACATTAAATGCTCTCGATTCTGTTGGCGCGGGAATCAGTGTCTATCGTTGTGATACCGCCCATAGTGGCAACTATTCGGCACGGTTGGTTACACGATATATTTCCTATCTGAATGTAAAAATCCCTGGTGTTATTGGTACATTAAGGATCAGCTGGTTAACTGAAAAAGCAATTCTAGGGATTCGATATCCATACGGTACTACGTTACCAACGAGATTTTCAGGTTACTATCAATCTTATCCACTTTCAAACGATTCCTCTGCAGCAGTTCTTTTGCTTTCAAAATGGAATAACTCAACCCACCATCGTGATACCCTTGCCTATAATCGTTTAGTATTCCGTGGTACTGTTAATTCCTGGACAAAATTTGATACAGCCGTTGATTACATTGATCAATCAACGATACCCGATACACTCACTATTTTATATTTATCCTGTGCAGGTTTTAACGCTCTTAATATGTTTGGCAGTCAGGGTCAGGTCGGTAGCATGGCAATGTTTGATGATGTAAATCTTACCGGTGTAAGTGGCTTTCCACTTCTTCTTATGCCTTCTGTAAACGTTAAAATATCTCCGAATCCTACTTCAGATAACCTGAAAATCCAGGTCGGACGCAATATAGAGAATGGATATTTTGAAATCTATGATGCACAAGCAAGACTGATCCGTCAGTTTACCATGAATGGAAACTCAAAACAGATTAGTGTCAGTGATCTTAGCTCGGGAACCTATTATTATAAGTTGATTGAAAATTCAAAACTCCTTAACTCGGGAACATTTATTGTTACACGATAAAACTATCAGGAATCTTTATGAATGAAATTAAAACTTCTCAAATGGCAATGGACCTGGAAGACAGGTTTGGAGCGCATAATTATCATCCATTGCCGGTTGTACTTGCCAAGGGACAGGGTATCTTCATGTGGGACATAGAAGGCAAGCGATACTTTGATTTTTTATCTGCATATTCTGCTGTAAACCAAGGTCATTGTCACCCAAAGATCATCCAGGCGATGATCGACCAGGCAAGCACATTAGAGCTGACATCAAGGGCATTTTATAACGACGTGCTTGGGGTTTATGAAAAGTTTGTCACTGAATATTTCGGTTACCAGCGTGTCTTACCCATGAATTCCGGTGCTGAGGGTGATGAAACGGCACTTAAACTTACCCGTAAATGGGCTTACAAGGTAAAAGGGGTGCCGGAAAATCAGGCAAAGATCATCTGTTGTGAAAATAATTTTCATGGTCGCACTATTTCGGTTATCTCTATGTCGAATGATCCACAGGCAAGAGACGACTTTGGCCCGTTTACACCGGGTTTTATCCCGATTCCCTACAATGATCTGAAAGCTCTGGAAAAAGCGCTTGAAGATCAGAATGTGGCTGGTTTTCTTGTCGAGCCGATACAGGGAGAAGCAGGAGTTTCTGTTCCTGATGAAGGATATCTGAAAAAGGCATATGAAATGTGCAAGGCAAAGAATGTGCTTTTTATTGCCGATGAAGTTCAGACAGGGATTGCAAGAACAGGGAAACTACTAGCCTGTGATTGGGAAGGAGTTCGTCCTGATGTATTGATCCTGGGCAAAGCATTGTCAGGCGGTGTTTACCCGATATCTGCAGTACTTGCTGATGACCCCATTATGCTGACAATAAAGCCAGGAGAGCATGGTTCAACATTTGGAGGAAATCCCGTAGCCAGCCGTGTCGCCATTGCAGCCCTGGAAGTGATCAGGGATGAAAAACTTGCAGATAATGCTTATAAAATGGGTATCATCTTCAGATCTGAAATGGAGAAGATCCATTCGCTAATGGTCGAGCTTGTGAGAGGCAAAGGTTTACTCAATGCTGTTGTCATCAAGCCTATGAACGAAAAGACAGCATGGGATGTTTGCCTTAAAATGCGTGATAACGGACTTTTGGCAAAGCCGACCCACGATCATATCATCCGTTTTGCACCTCCACTGGTCATTAATGAGGCACAAGTGAGAGAGGCAGTCGAGATCATCCGGGTTTCTCTGAAATCCTTCGAATAGATTATTGAAAATCAATAGACTGCAACAGAATAAAATCTGAATAGAAATTATTCTGTTGCAGTTTCTTTTTCTTTAGAATGTGGTTTGTAGTTTAACATTGAATTGACGTGGCGTCAGATAATTCGGAACGGCATACTGTTGGTTATTGATATCCGTAATCCATAAATAAGAAACAGTATTGCTGATCTGCAATAAATTAAATACCTCCAGAGAAATCCACATCGAGTGAAATACACGGAAAGGGTTCTTTGGCGAGAACTTGGTGTGCTCTCCGATAATTTGTTTTGAAAGACCAATATCGACTCGTCTGTATGGAGGCAGCCGGAGTGTCTGTTGCGTTAATGGTGTACTGGGAGCACCGAAAGGAAGTCCTGTCCCATAGAATAGGGTCAGGTTCATTCTCCAGGAAGGATAATGAGGAATATAATCCTGGAAGAAAATGCTAAGATTTACCCGCTGGTCAGTAGGTCTCGGGACCCAGGTTCCACTTATATTCTCTTCTGTCTTCATTATTGAAAGACTGGCCCAGCTTTCGACTCCTTTTACAAATTCACCGTTTACCCTCAGATCAACACCCGTTGCGTATCCGAAGGCATTATTTGTCCCATAATAGTTAATTTTCAGATTATCAATAGTATAGGGGATAAGATCGGTAATGTACTTATAGTAAGCTTCTCCAGTAAATTTAAAGGGCCTTTCCCAAGCTTTAAAATAGAGATCACTGCCGGCAACAACCTGGATTGCTCTTTGCGCTTTCAAACCGGGAACTATTTCACCTTCAAGATTTATAAGTTCACGGAAGGTGGGTGGTTGGGAATAATATCCACCTGAAAGACGAAAAACAACATCTGTTGTCCAATGAGGAGCCAGGGAAATATTGATCCTTGGATCCAGCAGGAATTGATGGTTAAAATCCCAGTAAATAGAACGTAATCCTGCCGTTAAAGTAATATCGTTTTTATCATTTCTGAAAGCCCATGTGTCTTGGAGAAATGCTGAAACCCGGTCTGAAGTTTCCTGGCTCTTATTTTTAATAGCATTGTTTAGCAGAAGGGAGTCATGTGGCGGATTTATTGATCCGACCGAATCGGCTGGATGAGGTAAGGAATAGCCTGCTGAATCCTGCATCTGCCACTCATTAACACTGTAATGATAGGTCTCATGCTGATATTTTACTCCCCACTGCACCAGATTGTTACTCCCTTCATAGGTTCCCCTGTGCTCAAGATCAACGACTGTACCGTCAAAAGAATTCCTTGCATGATCCAGATAATCACCGACCCCAAGAGCCTGGGTTACCTGCCCCAGACCACTGCTGGCCGGATTTGATTCAATCTGACTGATCCAATATTCAGCAGAGATGTCATAGTTCTCATCTTCAAAGGTTTGATAGGCAGATGCAGTAAATTTTAACCTCAGGTTTTGATTTGGCTTATAAGTTGCGGTAACTGCTCCCAGCCAACTTTGGTAGGTATCAACTTCCTGTCCGTCAAAAAACACCGAGAATCTGTATAAATCGCCTATTGATCCAAAACTGGTCTGCTGGGATTGTGGGATCAGCTTATATGAATTATTTGAATAAGTACCAAAAGCAGAAATCTCCCATTTACTGTTGACTTCATAATTAAGAAGTGCTTGTAGATCATAGAATTTAGGTTTGTAGTCACCCTTGGTATCCAATCCTTTAAGGAAATAGGAATTAGATTTGTATCTTGCACCAACAAGAAATGTGAGCTTTTTAGCAATTACGCCTTCAAGGTGGGCGTTCGCACCCAGCAGGCTGATGTCGAATGAACCGGCAAATGAGGTAGGTCGTTTATATTTTATATCCAGCACCGATGACATTTTATCACCGAACCGTGCATCAAAACCTCCTGCCGAAAACAAAATGGAGGAAACGAGATCAGGGTTAAGAAAACTAAGTCCTTCCTGCTGACCTGACCGTATCAGAAAAGGACGATATACTTCAATATCGTCGACAAACACCAGGTTTTCATCATAGTTCCCTCCTCTGACGGAATAGGTAGAACTCAATTCATTATGGGAAGAAACTCCCGGCATGGTCTTGATCAGGTCCTCAATTCCGGCATTAGCAGATGGGATCAATGTGATCGTTTTTGTATCAATACGGTTGAAAGTATTGGTCCGTACTTGCCTGCCACTCACATCTATAGCCGGTAAAGATGTAGATGCCGCGGTTAATGTCAAATGGATCTCTTTCCTTTCTCCGGGCTGTAAAAAAAGATCAATCGTATCAGTTACGAAGCCAATGTATGTGATCGTTACAGCTATTTTCTTTCCTGCGGGCACCTGTAATTCAAATTCCCCGTTTTTATCCGTCGTTGTGCCTCCCGACAGTCCGGAAAGGGTAATATTGGCATTTATAATCCCTTGTTTAACATCATTTGTCACCTTTCCAAAAATCAAAGCAGTTTGCTGGGCTGAAACATTTAAAATAAGCAGCCAGAAAAAGCAGGTGAATATATAGATCAGTATCTTTCTCAAATGACGGGTTACTCGTTGGAAGTCGATTTCGGTTTTTTCCTTTTGAAGTCACCATCCTTCCAGGCTTTAATGAATTTTGCCCAGGCAAACGGATTAAAAATATTGAATGGTTGTTGTTGACCGAAATAATATAATTTACTTGTCTGGTTTTCAATGTAGTTGTTGTAGTTCATACTTGCATCCATCGGGTAATCCCTGACCCTCATCATGATTTGATCGCCATCAAGATTTTTTCTTGCACGTTCAAGATCATCGTCCGGAACTTTTGTATTGACAAAAGCCCGCTTGAAATCTTCCAATGTTGGCCAGGGGAATACGTAAGCTGCCTGGAGTGTCAAAGTATCGCCTGTCATTAGCTGGATAAGAGAGTACCTGGATTTTGTGATGGTATCCGGAATGATGAATGAAGCAGGCTTGAATCCCATTGCATTAAACAGGATGGTATCATTTTTATGAGCTACGAAAGAAAAATATCCCAAAACGTCAGTTGTAGTTCCACGATTTGTATTCCGGATGATTACCTTGGTATAAGGAACAGCGGTAAGGCTGTCAGAAGTGATGGTTACTCCGGAAAACTGCACGAGATTACTGTTATCTTCCTGCGCTTTCAGCACAATGGGTGCAAGTAATAATAGAAGCAGTATCAGGTTTGCTGTAGTTGTTTTCTTCATTTAGCAGATATTTCAGGTGGTAACGCTTTAAGATATCGGTAAAAAAAACGAAAATACGCAGTTTTTATTTCTTCTCCAAATGATAAAAAAAATGCTGTCAATCTATTGACAGCATTCCTTATTCCTGATCTTCAGGCTATTATTTAAGATAACCTTTTTCGCGGGCTTCTTTTAAGCAGGCGGATATTCCTTTTTTATTGATAGTACGGATTCCATTGGCTGAAACCTTAAGCGTTATGAATTTATCTTCCTCAGGAATATAAAATTTCTTTGTCTGCAGGTTGGGGTGAAATTTTCTTTTGGTCTTAATGTTGGAATGGGAAACACTGTTTCCTCCCATTACTGCTTTACCGGTTATTTGGCAAACTCTTGACATGACGTATATTTTATAATGCTTTTTAAAACGGAGTGCAAAATTCGGGATAATATTTGAATTTACAAAGAGAAAAATGTTTTTAGTTTAATCCTAAGGCAATTTTTTACTCGGTCATTTTGTCACTCTTTGATGTGATTTGGTTTCTCCAAACCTTAGGTTGACATTCGCTTCACATTCGCTTCACATTCGGTCAACCTTCGCTCAAACTGAATTTTCTTAGAAAAATTGAAAAAAATAATGCTTTAAACATCCGAATTTGAAAGTTAACTAGCATATAATAAATGTCTTATACAAAAACCCAATGAGTCTTTTCCTTTGCTATCTTGGTGATTTCTCTCCTGTCACTTTGTCACTTGTAAATTATTACTAAAGTCTCAATCCTAAATTCCAAAACTAAAACTCAATAACTGAAACGACCTTTCTCAAGATATTTAAAGCTTGTAATGCAGTACGCCGTATATTGCGTTCCCGGTTATCCCCGAAAAAGTATTTATTTGCAATAACACCTGATGGTCCGGCAATTGCGATCCAGACCAAACCTACGGGTTTGTCTGCCGTGCCACCATCCGGTCCGGCAATTCCGGAAACTGCAATAGAATAATCTGTTCTGAAATGATCTTTGATACTGAGTGCCATTTGCTTTACAACTTCTTCACTAACAGCACCATAGTCCAATAGGGTTTGCTCTTTAACGCCCAATTCTTTTATCTTGATTTCATTGGAATATGCGACAATACTTCCGGTAAAATATTCTGAGCTTCCGGGTATACTTGTGAGAAGGTGGGAAATATAACCCCCGGTGCAACTCTCTGCTGTCGCTACTGTAAGATGCTTCTCCTTCAAAAGTTTAGCCACAACACCTTCCATTGTTTCATCTCCTTCTCCAAAAATATAGTCTTTGATAAGGGATCTCAGCTTTGTAATTTCTTCATCCATCTGACGCTGAAGATGAGATTCATTATTTCCCTGGCCTGAAAGTCTGAGTCTGACGATACCGGGCTGTGGAAGATAGGCCAGATGAAGGTTTCCCGGTAAGTGAGTTTCCCAGTCATCAAGCATATCTGATAAAAATGATTCCCCCAATCCCTGGGTCAGGAGGGTACTGTGAAGGACGATAACCGGTTGAAAATATTGTTTTATTCTCGGGATTATCTCATTGATCATCATGGTCTTCATCTCAAACGGAACTCCAGGCATCGAAATAAAAACATGCTTTTTGCCATTATTCAATGACTCCTCTTCAAACCACATTCCCGGGGCTGTTCCATTTGAATTATGGATTCTGATACAATTTTCAGGGATCTCGGCCTGCTTTTTATTGACTTCGGTTACAGTAAGGCCGCGTGCTGAAAAGAAATTTTCAATAGTCTTAAAGGTGATGGGGTCAAAAATAAGTTTTGTCCGGAAATATTTACAAAGTGTCTCTTTGGTGAGATCATCCTTCGTGGGTCCCAGTCCACCGGTAAGCAGGACAAGATCTGATCTCTGGCCTGATTCTGTCAATGCATCAAGGATGTTTTGAGGATCATCAGGGATAACTGTAATCCGGTAAACCGGAAATCCGGCCAGATTAAGTTGCTCTGCCATCCAGGAAGCATTCGTATTGATAACCTGGCCTATAAGTAGTTCATCGCCTATGTTGATTATTTCTGTTTGCATTTGGCAAATTTACGGAAATGCTTGACCAGATCATCCATCTATTTAGCCGATATTATTCGTAATTTTGTGCAGATAAATGATCCGCTTATTTTTAATCCGGATTTCCGGATTAAATTGAAAGAATGAAATAGACAATGGTTGCTTCATTAGAAAATAAAGAATTAAATGCTCTGATTCATTTGCTCGACGAGCCAGATGAAAAGGTTTATGATTCGATCCGTGAGAGAATCAATTCCTTTGGGAATGAGGCTATTCCTTATCTTGAGAAGGCACTGGAGATATCATTTGATACTTTTATCCAGGAACGTGCCAGTGAGATCATCAAAGATATTCAGATGAAAGAACTTCATTCTGAATTCTCTGACTGGATCAGTACTTCTTCTACTGATTTGCTGAAAGGTTATATTCTGGTGACCCGTAGTCAATATCCTGATATCAGTGAAGAATTGCTAACGATCAAGATAGAGCAGATGAAAATGGATGCCTGGCTTGAACTGAATGATAACCTGACAGCTCTGGAAAATATCAAGGTCCTTAACCACATCATTTATCATGTCCATAATTTGGATGGAAACAAGATTAACCTCTTCGACCCACAGAATATTTACCTGAATACCCTCCTGGAAACACATAAAGGAAGTTCTCTTTCACTTGGAATTCTTTATATAATTATTGCCCGGAAGCTGAATATCCCCGTCTTTGGCGTCAACCTTCCGCAGCACTTTATCCTGTCTTATGTTTCGGAACTGTCAGGTGCCATACCTACAATGGATGATGTACTTTTTTATATTAATCCTTTTAACAAAGGTGCGGTTTTTACCAAAAGGGAAATCGAATTGTTTATTCAGCAGCTCAGGATAAATCCGGACAGGTCTTATTTTTCCCCCTGTTCAAACATCGATATTATAAAAAGGCTTATCGGAAGCCTGATATACAGCTATACACAGCTCGGGTATCCCGAAAAAATTGAAGAACTTGAAAAATTGCTAAAACTGACCGAATAAGGCATTTAACAGCCTGGTCGAATTATCGTTGTTTAACCGATTATTTTCTTAAGTGTAAGCTTAATGATCCTGAAGTAATTACGCGCACTTCGATTCTCCAGGAATTTCTTATTTAACAGAAGCTTAGCGGGCATTATTTGTTCGATGTAAGTTTTCTCGGGATCCGAAGATGTTCCAAGTATTTCATTTTCATTTATGTAGTCAAGTGAAGCGATGTCTGTGATCCCTGGTCTTACATCCAGGACTTTCTTCTGATCCGCTGAATAGAGTTCGACATACTTGCGTAATTCCGGCCTTGGTCCGACAATGCTCATTTCACCTTTTAGAACATTAAACAGTTGTGGAAGCTCATCCAGCTTATGTTTCCTGAGGAAATAACCGACAGATGTGATCCTTTGATCATGATTTCCAATGGTAAGTCCGCCGAGTTTATCAGCACCTATATGCATGGTCCTGAATTTGATCAGGAGGAAATCCCTGTTGTTCCTGCCTACTCTATTCTGTAAAAAGAAGATACCCCCTTTGGAATTAATGAAAATTACGATACCGATGATCAGAAAAAAGGGGAAAAGGATTATGAGTCCGAGAAAAGAAAATACCAGGTCAAAAAACCGGATCATAATTTCTAAATTTAACTTTTCAGGATTCAGTATATTAACCAATTACCTGTTTGACTGCTCCTGCAACGGCATTAATGACAGCCATGACCATCTCATCTGTAAGATTATAATAAACCGGCAGGCTGATTTCTCTTGAATAGTCATCAAAAGCAATGGGGTAATCTGACATTGCATAACCGGAATTTTTATAGAAAGTCATCATGGGTAAGGGCACAAAGTGAACATTTACAGCTACTTCCCGGATAAATATCTCACTGATGATCTTATCCCGTTGTTTTTCAGTAATTACTTTAATCCTAAAAAGAAAGGCATGGTAGGATGATCGCCTGTCATCTGTTTCATAAACAGGAACCTGGGCCCAGTCAAAAGCGGAAAAAGCTTTTGCATATGTATCGAAGATCTTCTTTCTCTTCACGAGCATGTCGTCATCATAGCGGTCAAGTTCAACCAGTCCCATAGAAGCTTGGATATCCGTCATGTTGCATTTGAACCCGGGTTCCAGGATATCATAGCGCCAGCTTCCAGCCTCGGATTTCGCAAGGGCATCCTTGGATTGACCGTGAAGAGACATGATATTCAGATATTTGTAAATTGAAGCATTGTCAAAAGGTTCCGGAAGATTCAGGCAAATGGCGCCACCCTCTGCTGTAGTGAGGTTTTTTACAGCATGAAAAGAAAACACAGTTACCTCACTCAGACTACCTGATCTCTTGCCTTTGTACCATGCTCCGACGGAATGGGCCGCATCTGAAAGAACCAGGATCCGGTTCAGCATTTCCTGCTCTTTGGTAGCTGGTTGAAAGTATTTTCTGATGTCCGGCCGGTTGACCAATGCATGAATTTTATCATAATCACATGGAAACCCTGCCAAATCCACAGGAATAATTACTTTGGTGCTTGATGTAATCGCCTCTTCAATGGCTTTCAGTGAAATAAGAAAATCTTCATCTGAGTCTGCAAAGACAACCCTGGCGCCGCAATGTTCTACTACATTGGCTGTGGCAGCATAGGTATATGCCGGTACGATCACCTCATCACCCGGACCTACTCCAAACCACCGAAGCATCAATTCAAGACCTGCAGTGGCCGAGCTGACACACAAAGTTGCCTGCTGGCCGCCATAGTCCGTAAGTTTCTTCTCAAATAACTTCGCTTTCGGTCCCGTAGTTATCCATCCTGAACGCAATGTTTCATTTATGGCGTCAACGACTCTCTGATCGATCCGGGGTGGGGAAAATGGTATCATTACGACAAATGGATAAAGAACTGTAATTTACGAATTGCTCGAGATCCATGATCTCACATTTGATTCTACTCTGCTTAAAACATTCGAAACATCGGAGCGAACAAACTTTTCACCAATAATGTTCTCATAGAGTTCAATGTACCTTTCGGAGATCTGGTTTACCCATGATTCGCTCATTTCAGGAACTTTTTGTCCTGTTTGTCCCTGGAAGCCATTTGCCATCAACCATTCACGAACAAACTCCTTCGAAAGTTGCTTTTGTTGCTCGCCTTTCGCTTGGCGTTCCTCATAGCCTTCCTTGTAAAAGTATCGTGAAGAGTCAGGAGTATGGATCTCATCAATCAGATAGATCTTTCCATCTGCTTTGCCGAATTCATATTTAGTATCGACGAGGATCAGGCCTTTCTGAGCTGCCATTTCAGTGCCACGTTTGAACAGGGCAATGGTATATTTCTCGAGCATCTCATAATCTTCTTTTGAGATCAAGCCTGTGCTGATGATCTCCTCTTTGGAAATGTCTTCATCATGACCTTCCACAGCCTTGGTGGTAGGAGTGACAATTGGTTCCGGAAAACGTTGGTGTTCTTTCATTCCATCGGGAATTGGAACTCCGCAGATCTCCCTTTTACCACTTTTATAAGCTCTCCATGAGCTTCCTGTAAGGTATCCACGTATGATCATCTCAACTGGATAGGGCTTGCATAATCTGCCAATAGTCACCATGGGATCGGGAACAGCTATCTTCCAGTTCGGGCATATATCGGACGTAGCATCGAGAAATCGGGAAGCAATTTGATTTAACACCTGTCCCTTATACGGGATACCTTTGGGCAATACCACGTCGAATGCGGATATCCTGTCAGTGGCGACCATTATAAGGTATTTATCCTCAATGGTATAAACGTCCCGGACCTTTCCTACATATTTATGACTCTGACCGGGGAAATTAAAATCTGTTTTTACGATTACGTTTGACATAGATATAGAATTTTTGAGGCAAAGATAACCGTTTTACCGTGTTTTCAGTACCCGGGGATTATGATATTTATTGACTAATTTCTACTCTTTATTAACGATCTTTATCCTTGCCGTAAGCATCAATAATATCAGCCACCAATTTATGACGGATAATATCCCTTCGGTCAAGGTATACAAAGCCAATACCCGGGATCCCTGACAGAATCTTCTGGGAATGTACCAGTCCGGAGGTCTGATTTTTAGGCAGATCTATCTGAGTAATATCCCCGGTCACGATAAACTTGGCAGAGGTTCCCATCCGCGTGAGGAACATCTTGAGTTGGTTTGGCGTAGTGTTCTGTGCTTCATCCAGGATCGCAAAAGCATTATTTAAAGTACGTCCGCGCATAAATGCAAGCGGGGCGATCTCAATGGTGCCATCTTCGATATAAGACAGAAGCTTTTGGGGCGGAAGCATATCTTTAAGGGCATCATATAGAGGCTGGAGGTAGGGATCAAGTTTTTCTTTCAGATCACCGGGGAGAAATCCGAGGTTTTCTCCAGCTTCCACGGCTGGACGGGTTAAGATAATACGCTGAATTTCTTTGTTTTTAAGAGCACGGACAGCAAGAGCAACGGCAGTATAAGTTTTTCCGGTCCCTGCAGGTCCGATGGCAAAGATGAGATCATTTTCTTCTACGCTTTTTACTAAATTCCGCTGATTGACAGTGCGTGCCCGGATGAGCATTCCGTTCTTTCCATGGACTAATATTCCTGAATGATGTTGATCCGGAGTATCATCCGGTTCCCATGAAGCGTCGAGTATTTGTTCTATGTCTGATTGTGTAAGCTTACCAAACTTCTCAAAATGAAGGAGAAGAAGGTTAAACTTCTGCTGAAATACCCGTAATTCACTATCTTCGCCTATGGCTTTTATCGTGTCGTCACGAGAGATAAGCTTTAGCTTTGGGAATGATTTTCGGATGCGATCCAGGTTCTGATCATTCACCCCGAAGATATCCAAAGGGTGATGTGAGCCAATATCAATTATTTTTTCACTCATGAAGTGAATTTAATTACTAATTTTGATAAACAAAAGTACGGCATTTTTCTATTCATGGCAATTATAACACTTACCAGTGACTGGGGATTAAAGGATCATTATTTAGGTGCTGTCAAAGGCGCTATCTACCGGCTGCTTCCTGAAGCAAAAGTTGTCGATATATGCCATACTATCCCTGCATTTGATCTGAATCAGGCCGCTTTTATCATCAGGAATTTCTATCGAAATTTTCCTGAAGGTTCCATTCACATTCTCGGAATTAATAGTGAAGCCTCAATTGAGACCCCTCATACTCTGGTAATGCATGAGGGGCATTATTTTATTGGAGCCGATAACGGGATATTTTCTCTTTTATTTGATGAGTTACCTGAAAAAATAATCGATTTGGATATTATTCAGGACACGGATTATTTTACCTTTCCATCCAGGGATGTATTCGTTAAAGTTGCTTGTCACATTGCTGCCGGAAAGCCATTGGAGGAGCTTGGCCATCCCAAGAAAACGCTGGTCAACCGTATCTCATTCAAGCCCATTGTCGATGGCAACATGATTAAGGGCAAGGTCATCTACATTGATAATTATGAAAATGTGTTTACCAACATTACGGAATCCTTTTTCAAGTCAGTTGTAAAAGGGAGGAAATTCGCCATACTCTTCCGTTCTGCTACTTACCGTATCAACGAACTAAGCAGATCATATAAAGATGTTCCTGATGGAGAAATGTTGGCATTGTTCAGTTCGTCCGGTCATCTTGAAATTTCCATGAACCAGGGAAAAGCCTCCAGCTTGCTTGGGTTGAAGATCGATCAGGCTGTTTTGGTTGAGATATTGTAAATCAGAAGGTTGGGTATTTCAGACTATGAATGCAGAGATATATTAAAGCTGCAAAATTCTAGTCAAGCTTCAAAACAGCCAGGAATGCTTTCTGCGGAACTTCTACATTACCAATCTGGCGCATTCTTTTCTTTCCTTTTTTCTGTTTTTCAAGGAGTTTTCTTTTACGGGTGATATCTCCTCCGTAGCATTTTGCAGTTACATCTTTCCTGACGGCTTTAACGGTTTCGCGGGCGATGATCTTTGCCCCGATGGCAGCCTGTATCGCTACATCATACTGCTGTCGTGGAATATATTCTTTCAGTTTGATGCAGAATTTTCTTCCGAAATCGTAGGCATTGTCCCTGTGCAATAATGTTGAAAGGGCATCAACGGTATCGCCGTTCAAAAGGATATCAAGCTTAACAAGATCGGCTTCCTGATGTCCGAAAATATGATAATCAAAAGAGGCATATCCCTTGGAAATGCTCTTCAGTTTATCATAGAAATCAAATACGATCTCTCCAAGTGGAAGTTCCACAGTAAGCTCGATCCGGTCAGTCGTAAGATAGACCTGGTTTTTCAATACTCCTCGCTTGTCTATACAGAGTTTCATAATCCCACCCATGTATTCAGCACGGGTTATGATATTTGCATGAATATAGGGTTCCTCAATATGATCGATCTGGGTGAGTTCAGGTAATCCGGATGGGTTGTGAACTTCGATGACTTCCCCTTTGGTTGTATATACTTTATAGGAAACGTTTGGGACTGTAGTGATTACGTCCATATCAAATTCACGGTCCAGACGTTCCTGGACAATTTCCATATGGAGCAGACCAAGAAAACCACAACGGAACCCGAATCCAAGAGCCGCAGAAGATTCAGGTTCGAAAGAGAGGGAAGCATCGTTCAGCTTCAACTTATCAAGCGAATCGCGCAATTCTTCGTAATCATCTGCGTCAATAGGGTATATGCCGGCAAAAACCATAGGTTTAACCGTCGCATATCCTTCAATTCCTGATGTGCACGGGCGGTCAAAATGTGTCAGAGTGTCGCCAACCTGGACATCTTTGCTGCTTTTAATTCCGGAAATAATATAACCAACATCGCCTGCACTTAAGCTATTTCTTGGTTCCTGCTTTAGTTTCAACACTCCTATCTCATCGGCATGATAATCAGTACCTGAATGAAAGAATTTCACGTGATCGCCTTTTTTCAATGTTCCATTCATGATCCTGAAATATCCAACAATACCCCGGTAGGAATTGAACACTGAATCGAAGATCAATGCCTGAAGAGGGGCATCGGGATCGCCTGAAGGTGCAGGGATCTTATGGATAATATCGGTCATGATCCGCTCAATTCCAATCCCAAGTTTCGCGCTGGCTTCGATGATTTCGTCACGATCGCACCCCAGGAGGTCAACAATCTGATCTTTTACCTCTTCCACCATCGCATTATCCATGTCTATTTTATTCAGTACAGGAATAATGGTAAGATTATGATCAATAGCCAGATACAGATTTGAAATGGTTTGAGCCTGGATCCCCTGTGTTGCGTCTATCACCAGTAGAGCACCTTCACAGGCTGCAATAGCACGCGAAACCTCGTAGGAAAAATCAACATGACCAGGGGTGTCAATGAGGTTAAAGATATAATCCTGATCTTCAGCAGTGTATTTCATCTGGATGGCATGGCTTTTAATGGTAATGCCACGCTCACGCTCAAGTTCCATATCATCCAATACCTGTTCCTGGAAATCACGCTCGGATATGGTATGGGTCAATTCCAGCAAGCGATCAGCCAGAGTTGATTTGCCGTGGTCAATGTGGGCGATAATACAGAAGTTGCGTATATTTTTCACGGCTGCAAATATACAACTTTGTCATAATTCTTATTGTTCGGATGTTGCGGTCTGATAAAAAAATATACCACCTGACAACACTTCAGAGAGGAACTAATGAAGAATTGTGACGGCACCTTTGAGAACAATCTTCTGGTCGCCGCACAATGCTTTCTCATACACTTCACAAATGTAATAATAGACGCCGTCACTGCAACGCTGGTGAGTATTTTTATCCCTCCCGTCCCAGTTTATATTGGGATCGGTCGTTGTATAGACTACTTTACCCCACCGATCTAAAATCGTCATGTTTAGATGATCGACTGAGGAAAATGGTTTCCTCGGTTGAAATATCTGGTTCTCAGGTATATCGTCTCTGTTTGGAGTAAAAACGTTTGGCAGCTTGTATTCACAGATGTTGTAATTAATACAGGCAATATTGCTATAAGTGCTTTTATTTCCTGCTGAATCCACAGCCATCAAAGCATAGCAACCTGTGACAGAGTTATCCTGGCTATGTTCATATATCGTATCATTGATATTGTTAAGGGAGTCAATCAAAGAAAACTGTCCGCCACTGCAACGGCTGAAATAGATGTAATACTTAACGATGTCGTTGGAACAGGTGTCGATTAGGTTCCTCCAGCTAAGATGGTTCGTTGATTGTTCACAATCTGTTTTGACAGTCAGTTGAGGAGGACAAGGAGGTATATTATCGATAGGAGTTGCACAATTGATTTGAGAGAAGTTGATCAGGGGATGAGCAAAACCCGGAGCAGAATAAGTTCCGATACATTTTATGAAATAACATCTTTCCGTTCCATTCCGTAACTTTTTATCATCATACGCCGGCACTGTTGATGTTCCGATAGAATCAAATATTCCGGTAAAAAGATTTTTGCGATAGATGACAAACTGATAGTTTGTCCATGGAACATCATTGTTCCACCTGAGCTTCAGCTTTTTATCAGTAGGAGTGATGTTTAAAAAGATCGAAGATGCGACTTGTGAAGGACCAATCAGGAAACGGTCCCCAGGCGTGATATTATAAAGATCTATCCGGTACTTGTAAATGTCCTGAAGTGTGTTCAAAAGAGAATCATGATAGGTCGTATCATTCAGATATGTGATTGAATCTATAGCCATGTACTGACCTGGATTTGAAGGGATGGATCTATAAATAATGTATTTATAGGGTCCGGGAGCCTGGATTGTATCAATTTCAGTAGGTTTTGACCAGGCCAGATAAATAGCCCCGGAAGATGCATCGGTAGTGGTAATGCTTACATTGGTAATTACGGCGACATCTTTTTTAAGGTGTGCACAGGCTTCGTTGGATGCAAAGCTTTGGGCCTGATCTGGATAAACTGCAACAATCATATAGCAATACTTTATTCCCTGTGTCAGGCCTGCACCCTGGTCGTTGTCAGTGTAACTGGTTCGCGTAATATCATTGATCTTATCGATCAGTGTATATCCCAGATAGGGAGGAACTCCGGTCTGGCAGTAGCCGTGATGGAACCCTGTCGAATCTGTTTTCCTGTAAATGTAATATCCACTTGCATTCTGACAGATATAATTATCCCAGTTCAGGGTGATGGAAGTTCCAAGTGGCACAGCGGTAAGGTTCAGTGGAGCAGGGCCGACTACTTTTATCTGCATGGAGCTGATATCGGCAAGCTGGACCGGAGAAGCATTGTTTAGTGCTTTAAAATACATTTCATAGGGTTGCTCTCTGACCTCGCTGCATGCGGTTGGCCAGTAAAAACTGGCATAAACATGTCCTGATCCTGATGCGGGATTTGGAATCATCGATGCAGGATGATCTGTCATAAGTAATGGCTGTCCTGAAGCAGTCAGTGTAAGTGCCAAGCTGTCAGGGTCATAGGCTCTGACAGGGAAAGTCAGAGTTGTTCCTGCTTCAACACAGGTATCTTTAATAGTGTCAATTACAGGAGGTTTACTGCTACAAGCAAGAATGATGATCTGCATATCTCTTTCGACCCCACCAATCTTGACGCCATTTCTCCATTCTTCGACAAGGATGGCAATGTTATATTCTCCTTGCATTGGAGGGCTATCCCAAAAGAAATCTCCGGTGATAGAATCAAGACGGATGATGTTGGGAGGTCCTGTCTGTGGAAGTATATAACCGGGAATGACCTTGCCCTGATCACCAAGGCAGGGAACAAGCTTGTATGACAGACTATCTCCATCAGGATCGTAGGCTCCAGGGTTATGGTAGAAGGGTTCATTAACACAACCATTATCAACAGGAGGTACCAATAGAATGGGAGAATTATCATATGCTCCAAGAAAAGGACTGATAAGTAGTTCAGAGTATATATACATCGGAATGTTGATCGAATTCGGAATGTTCAGGATCCCACCATTCCGGTTTGGGTCTTCACAGGAAATGATGAAATCGCCCGGCCCTGTATATGTATGCTGTCCAACATACTGGTTGTATGTGATTTCATTTGGAAGATTCGTCTCTACAACCCTCGGGATCTGACTTGTAGTGCCATCATCCCAGTCAATGGTCAAAAAATTACGAGCCAAATTCGCTGGACTTGGCGTGTAAGTATAAGAAATAAGAGTAACCTCATATGTTAAACCGGAAACATGACGGAAAAAGATCTCTGCAGCCCGCTCATGAGTGGCAAAGGATATGAACGGAAGACAACCGAATGTAATCAGAGCAAGAAGATAGAACAGCTTTCTTAGTAAAGGAATTGCCATAGCCGGACCTGATAAGAAAATTTCTCTCAAAAGTAATAAAAATCCCTGTTATAAAGCTGCGCTAAATTTCAGTTCAATCAAATTTTCCACTAACTTTGTAAATCGATAGGAAATAGCCAGAATTAATATGTATTCAATCAATGCCGAAGAAGAAAAAAAAGAGATCCTGAAGCGATATCGCGGCTTATTACGTGTGTACAAACCTAAAACATTAAAAGATAAAAAACAGGTGCGCAGGGCTTTTGATGTTGCTGTGAATGCACACAGGGACATGCGTAGAAAAAGCGGGGAACCTTATATTTATCATCCTATTGGCGTAGCCACGATAGCAGCCGGGGAGATTGGTCTTGGAACAACATCGGTAGTTTGTGCCTTGTTGCACGATGTTGTTGAGGATACCGAATTTACTTTGGATGACATCCGTGGCCTCTTTGGCGAAAAGGTTGCATCTATCATCGATAGCCTCACAAAGATCAAGGGGATTTTTGACCAAAGAACCACCTCGATTCAGGCTGAGAATTTTAAACGTCTTCTCATCACACTTTCAGATGATGTTCGGGTCATTCTTATAAAACTGGCTGATCGCTTGCATAATATGAGAACCCTGGATGCCATGGCACCGGAAAAACAGTTGAAGATAGCATCAGAAACAATATACCTTTATGCTCCATTGGCACATCGGTTAGGACTCCATGCCATCAAAAGCGAACTACAGGATCTGGCTCTTAAATACATAGAACCGGAAGTCTATATCTCCATCTCAAACAAACTTAAAGAATCTGAAAAGGGACGTTCCCGTTTCATAAGCAAATTCATCTACCCAATAAAAAAGAACCTTGCTTCCCAGGGTATCAATTATACAATCTCAGCACGTGCAAAATCTATTTATTCCATCTGGGAAAAAATGAAGACAAAGGAGGTCTCCTTTGAAGAAATATACGACATTTTTGCAATCCGTATCATTGTTGATGCACCCATTGAAACTGAAAAATCAGAGTGCTGGAAAGTTTACTCTACTATCACTGAGCTTTACCATCCGAACAGTGACCGCCTACGCGACTGGATTTCCATCCCTAAAGCGAATGGATATGAAGCTTTGCATACCACGGTCATGAGTCATACTGGTCAGTGGGTGGAAATCCAGATCAGGTCAAAACGAATGGATGAGATTGCTGAGAAAGGGTATGCTGCACATTGGAAATACAAGGATACAATGAAATTCAGCAGCCGGCTTGAAAACTGGCTTGATCGTATCCGGGAAATGATCGAGAATCCGGATACAGATGCACTCTCTTTTATTGATGATGTTAAAGGATACTTTTTTCTTGATGAGATATCTGTCTTTACTCCGTCCGGTGAACTTCGAACGCTGCCTGCAAAATCTTCTGTCCTGGACTTTGCCTATGCCATTCATTCCGAGATTGGTACCACCTGTGTAGGTGCCAAGGTTGATAAAAAACTGGTTCCCATAAACCATATTCTGAAAAATGGAGAGCAGATCGAGATAATCACTTCCAAAAACCAGACTCCAAAAGATGAGTGGCTAAGCTATGTAGTCACCACAAGAGCGAAAAGTAATATCAAGCTTGGCCTCAAAAGGGAAAAGAAGAAATATTATAAGCAGGGTAAGGAAAAACTAGAGAAACTCTTCCTTAGGAATGAAGTTGAATTTACCCATGAGAACATAAGGAAATTCATTAAAATAAACAACATATCAAGCCTGATAGATCTGTATTATACTGTTGCGCATGACAGGATAGGACAGAAAGAAGTCAAGTTCTATGCTGCTTCTGCTTTGAAACCAGGATGGCTAAATTTTATGATCCATCCCACACGTAAGACTCATCCTAATGATCAATTTGCAGATGATGGTCATGGGATGAGAAATGGAGTCTCCAAAGGAAATGAACCCAAACCAAATGGAGTTCATCAGTTAGGATATGAAATTTCCAAATGTTGTAATCCCATTCCGGGTGATGAAATTATCGGTCTGGATCTTTCGCCGGACAAACCCATCCAGATACACCGGACCAAATGTAATAGGGCACAAGAGCTTATGGCCAGTTTCGGGAACAGAGTTGTCAAGATCGACTGGAAGAACCAGGAATCTATTTCGTTTCTGGCCGGCATAAAAATATCAGGGTTGGATAAGATGGGTATGATCAATGATATCACAAAGATTATTTCTAACGAGCTGAACCTGAATATAAAATCCTTTCATCTTGAAGCAAAGAATGGACTTACAGAAGGGGAGGTATTACTTTATGTTCGGGATACCGATACCCTGAATCACCTTTTAAGTGATCTTCACCGGATCGATGGGATAAAAAAAGTCGCCAGAGTGGATTAAAAAAAAACTATTTTTATTTGTTCTAAATATATGTGAATTATGTAATTTTACGAAAAATTTCAAGTCATGATTAAGAAAACAGCTGAGGATTCGTTTGAAGCCATTCGTAAAATTTTTACTGAATATCTCGAAAAGCATGCTCATCGCAAGACTCCTGAAAGGTACACCATCCTCAAAGAGATTTTTGCCACCGATGGCCATTTTGATATTGAGACACTTTACATCCGGATGAAGAATCATAAATACAGGGTAAGCCGGGCTACCTTGTACAATACAATAGAGTTATTGCTGGATTGCGGATTGGTTACAAAACATCAGTTTGGGACTAATTATGCACAATTTGAGAAATCCACACTGGTTCGGCAACATGATCATTTCATCTTCATTGAATCTGGTAATGTTCTTGAATTCTATGATCCCAATATCGAAACGATAAAGAAGAATGTAGAAAGCCAATTCAATGTTGATATTGTTAATTATTCACTGACTTTTTACGGAAATCCAAAACCGAAGAAGTAAATCTACCGCTTATGAAGGTTGATGTAATCCTGGGATTACAATGGGGCGATGAAGGGAAAGGTAAGATTGTTGATGTCTTCACTCCTCATTATGACATTATTGCCCGTTTTCAGGGAGGCCCCAATGCGGGACACACTATTGAATTTGATGGCAGGAAATTTGTATTACACACAATCCCTTCCGGGATATTTCATCGTTCTACTCTAAATCTTATAGGCAACGGCGTAATCATTGATCCCTTCATTTTCATCAAAGAGGTTGATAAACTTGCAGAAGCCGGTATTCAGGCAAAAGAAAATCTCCTTATCTCGACCCGGGCACATCTTATCCTGCCAACCCATCGTCTGCTGGATGCAGCTTCGGAAACAAAGAAAGGCCAGTCGAAAATTGGGTCAACACTCAAAGGTATCGGCCCCACTTATACGGATAAATTCGCAAGGAATGGACTCAGAGTAGGGGATATGAATGATAAGAATTTCATAGACCATTACCGTGCACTAAAGGAAATGCACCTTCATACTATTGATTCATATTCTGTTGACCTCGCTGGCATTACATTCGATGGCCTTCAATTAGAAGATTATGAAGAAAAATGGTTCGAAGCCATAGACAGAATGAGGTCATTCAGAATGGTGGAAGGAGAGCAATTTTTAAACAAAAGTCTTGATGAAGGCAAAAGCGTCATGGCTGAAGGAGCACAAGGTTCCTTGCTCGATGTGGATTTTGGTTCCTATCCCTTTGTGACTTCTTCTAACACGATTGCAGCCGGAGTATGTTGTGGATTAGGGATATCCCCGCATTGTGTAGGCAAGATCTACGGGGTTTTCAAAGCGTATTGCACACGTGTCGGTTCCGGCCCATTCCCTACAGAACTAAAAGATGAAACAGGATCAGTTCTGAGATGTAACGGAAATGAATTCGGCTCAACTACAGGACGCCCGCGCCGTTGCGGATGGCTTGACTTTCCGGCATTGAAGTACTCTATAATGCTGAATGGTGTCGACACATTGATCATGATGAAAGCCGATGTGCTGAATACATTTAAGAAAATACAGATTTGCAGTAAATACAAATCAGACGGAAAGGTCACTGACGAATTTCCCTTTGATTTGTCTGATGTCAGCCTGGAACCTGTTTATCAGGAAATGGATGGCTGGAATTGCTCGCTTGACGGCATCCAATCTTTTGAAGCCCTGCCAGTTCAGTTAACAGATTATATCCGCATTATTGAGAAAGAAACCGGAATTCCTGTTGAAATGGTTTCTATAGGCCCGGATCGTCTTCAAACACTGGAAAGATAGAAATTAGAGACGGCGTTTGATTTCAATCTCTTCGTATCCTTCAATAATATCACCTACCTTTATATCATTGAAATTTTCAATGTTGAGTCCGCATTCATATCCCGATTGGACCTCTTTCACATCGTCCTTGAATCGTTTCAGTGATCCCAGGTTACCTGTATAGACGACGATACCATCCCGGATAACCCGGATTTTGGTATGACGTGTTACTTTTCCGTCAAGAACATAACAGCCGGCTACCGTACCCACTTTTGTTATCCTGAAGACTTCCCTTACTTCAATGTTGCAGGTGATTTTTTCTTCAATCTCTGGTGACAGCATCCCTTCAATAGCTGCTTTGATCTCTTCGATAGCCTGGTAGATGATTGAGTAAAGCCGGATATCGATTTGTTCCTGTTCGGCAAGCTTACGGGCACTCAGGGAAGGACGAACCTGGAATCCGACAATAATAGCATTGGATGCAGATGCCAGCAAAACATCAGATTCAGTGATGGCTCCTACAGATTTGTGGATCACGGAAACCATGACCTCTTCAGTAGACAATTTCAATAAAGAATCTGAAAGTGCTTCAACAGATCCGTCTACATCGCCTTTAACAATCAGGTTCAATTCTTTGAAATCACCAATAGCGATACGACGTCCAATTTCATCAAGGGTAATGTGTTTCTGCGTGCGGATACCTTGTTCCCGTTGCAACTGAAGACGTTTATTGGCAAAAGCTTTAACTTCTTTTTCATCAGCCATCACGTTAAAGACGTCTCCTGCTTGGGGAGCCCCATTCAATCCAAGCATCAATAGGGGAGTTGAAGGACCTGCTTCCCGGATAGGAAGATTCCGCTCATTATACATGGCTTTAACTTTCCCATAAGTAGATCCAGCCAGCACCATATCCCCGATATTCAGGGTGCCGCTTTGAACCAGTAGCTTTGATACATAACCCCTGCCTTTATCCAATGATGATTCAATAACCGTCCCTGAAGCCAGACGCGAAGGGTTGGCTTTCAGGTTAAGCATTTCGGCTTCCAGCATGACTTTGTCGAGCAGAATGTTTACATTTTCACCTGTTTTTGCCGATATTTCCTGCGACTGGTATTTACCTCCCCAATCCTCAACCAGGATATTCATCTTCGAGAGCTCTTCCTTGACCTTCTCCGGATTTGCATTCGGTTTATCAATTTTATTGATGGCAAATACAATGGGACTCTGGGCCGCCATGGCATGATTGATGGCTTCCCGGGTCTGCGGCATGACATTGTCGTCAGCAGCAATAACGATAATGACGATATCGGTCACTTTTGCTCCCCTTGCACGCATGGCTGTGAAAGCCTCATGACCGGGAGTATCAAGGAAAGTGATGGATTTTCCATTCTCCAGTTTCACTTCATATGCACCAATATGCTGGGTAATTCCTCCGGCTTCTCCGGCAACAATGTTCGATTTTCTTATATAGTCGAGTAATTTCGTTTTCCCATGGTCAACATGTCCCATTACCGTTACAATAGGAGGACGATGCAAAAGATCTTCCGGGGCATCGGTTTCTTCAAGATTTGAAATGGCTTCCTGAACATCTACACTGACGAATTCCACCTGGTAACCAAATTCATCTGCTACCAATGTGAGGGTTTCTGCATCCAGTCTCTGGTTAATTGAGACAAACAACCCGAGAGACATACAGGTAGAGATGATTTCTGTGACAGGGACATTCATCATGGTTGCCAACTCGTTGGCAGTAACGAATTCAGTGACCTTGATCACCTTCTTCCCTTCTTCCATCTTCTCCTGTTCCTGCTGCATCTGCTGGCTGATAGCTTCACGCTTCAACCTTCTGTACTTGGAGGCTTTGGATTTTCCAACAGGACCCAGCCTTGCAAGGGTTTCCTTGATCTGTTTCTGGATATCTTCCTCACTCAGCTCAGGTTTGATAATATCTCTGTACCCGCCTTTACGCCCGTGTGGTTTGGCCTTTACATGTTCTGTTGGTGGTGCAGCCACAGTTTCATCGCTAACCGGTGTCCCCATCTGTTTTTTGATCCTCTTGCGCTTTTTCTTCTTGCCTTTAACAGTCTCATCCGAAGAAGATGCGACCGGTTTTTTACGGTCGACCGCTTTTCTTGGCTCGGGAAGCTTCATAGTTCCCAGGATGGTCGGACCAACAAGGTTGATCTTTTCCCTCGGGAGAAAGTTATCCTCAATCTTGGGAAGTTCTTCTTCCAGGATTTCTTCAATCGTTTCCGGCTCGTCGGGTATCACAGGAACTTCTTCAATTTCAGGCTCCGGAAATTGTGCTTCAACCGATTCAGGTACAACTTCCTGGATGGGTTCTTCCTTTACTTCTTTCTTTCCCTTTCCCTTCTTTGGAGTTTTTGCTTCTACAGCATCCAGGTCAAGTTTGCCTATGATTGTTATCTGAGGAGTCTTGATTTTCGGTTTTTCAATTTTAGCAACCTTTTCTTCTGTAGGCTTTACTTCTTCAATAGGTTCTTCTGTTGATTTTTTCTTTGAGGTTTTTGGTGTTTTTTTCTTCTCCGTCTCAACGGCCGGCTCTTCAATGGGTGCCTTGGCAACGGTTTCAACAGGTGCCTCTGCCAAAACTTTCTCTGCTTGCTTTTTGGAGGGCTCTTTTATCGGAATCTCTTCCTTTTTCTTCTCTTCTTTTGGGGTTTCTTTTATCGGAGATTCTGTAGCTTTCTTTTGCGATTCAAAAAGCTTTGTATTGTATTCGAGTGCGGCATTCTTGATGTACAAGGGCTCATCCAACTCTTTTTCTTTTTCCTTTGCGATTGACCTTTTATCGTCAATGGTGATGGTTTCATGCTGCGCAAAATTCAATCCAATCTTTTGGGCTTCCTCCTTGACGTGCTTTTCAGTTGCAAATTCCTTCATCAGAAGAGTATACATCTCCTGCGAAAGTTTGCTGTTGGGGTCCTTTTCAATGGTAAATCCTTTTTTTAAAAGGAAATCCACAACAGTGGAAACCCCAATGTTGAACTCACGAGCTGCTTTACTTAATCGAACTGTTGTTGTGCCTTCACTCATAGATTTTAGCTCAGCCCTTTCGAAGGGGCTTGTAAAATTAAGTTATTTTATTCAAACTCTGCTTTTAAAATGCGAACCAGCTCATTTACTGTCTCTTCTTCAAGGTCTGTCCGGTCAACAAGTTCTCTGACTTCAAGATCTAAAACGCTTTTTGCAGTGTCACATCCGATGGCTTTTAACTCATCTATGATCCACTGATCGATTTCATCCGAGAATTCCTGGAGATCTACATCTTCATTGTCGACGTCAGTATCTCTGTAAACATCAATCTCATATCCTGTAAGCTTACCGGCCAGCTTGATGTTAAATCCACCCTTCCCGATAGCTAAAGAAACCTGGTCGGGTTTCATATAAACGTCGGCCTTCTTCGTTGGCTCATCGATCACGATTGAGGTGATCTTGGCGGGGCTTAATGCCCGCTGGATATATAATGAAGGATTGGTAGTGTAGTTGATTACATCAATGTTTTCATTTTTAAGTTCACGAACGATCCCGTGAATACGTGAACCCTTCATCCCGACACATGCACCAACAGGGTCGATACGATCGTCATAGGATTCTACAGCCAGCTTTGCTCTTTCGCCGGGGACCCTGACAATATTCTTTATGCTGATCAGACCATCATAAACCTCAGGAACTTCTGATTCAAAAAGGCGCTCAAGAAATACCGGGGATGTTCTTGAAAGAATAATGACAGGGTTGTTGTTGTTCATTTCCACCTTTGAAACAACGGCACGGATCGTATCACCTTTACGGTAAAAGTCCGAAGGTATCTGTTCAGATTTAGGAAGAATCAATTCAATATTTTCATCATCAAGGACGAGGATCTCTTTTTTCCATACCTGGTAAACTTCCCCTGAAATGATCTCTCCGATTTTCTCTTTATATTTCTTGAAAATGTTATCCTTTTCATATTCCTGGATCTTGGAGATCAGGTTTTGACGAATAGCAAGGATCTCACGACGCCCAAAGTCGAGCAGTTTTATTTCTTCAGACAGTTCTTCTCCCACTTCGAAATCGGGTTCAGTTTTGATGGCCTCCGATAATGCCACCTGTGCGTTAGGATCTGTAATATCGTTGTCCTCAACAATGATACGGTTTCTCCAGATCTCAAGGTCTCCCTTATCGATATTCACAATGATATCAAAGTTATCCGATGTGCCGAACCTTTTGGAAAGCATATGCTTAAATACATCCTCGAGGATGCGCATCATAGTTTCGCGATCAATGTTTTTAAATTCCTTGAATTCTGAAAAGGTCTCGACTAAATTGATATGTTCCATTTTATTAGATGATTATTTTCCGAATTTGATAATTAATTTTGCTGTTTTTATTTCTGATAACGGGATAAGTATTGTTTCCCGTATTATTTCTTTTTTCTGTTTCTTAACCTCGTACTCCAGTTCCAGCGAGTTTTCATCGGCTTTTACCAGTGTTCCTGTAATTTCTTTTCCGTCATTCCTGAACAATTCGATCTTTTTCCCGATAATTTTCCGGAATTGCCTTAGTAGCTTTACCGGGCGATCCAGCCCAGCAGAAGATACGGTAAGGTCAAAATCCTCCTTCTCACGGTCCAGCCTGCTTTCAATAGAACGGCTGATCTCCTGGCAATCATGAATCGTTAGACTGGTGTCAGAATCGAGGTAAACAGATATCCTGTTTGTGGGTTGAACCATGATATCCACAACAAATTTATCTGAACCCGACAGGATCTCCTCAATCACCGATTGTAGGCTTTCTTTTGAGATCATAATTGCATTTATCAACAAAAGAGGGGACTAAGGTCCCCTCAAAATATCTTCTACAAGTAGTGCACTAGTGCAAATCGACTGCAAAGATAAACAAATTTATTTAATCTGATAAAAAATCTTTTTAGGAAAAACAGTTAAGACAGATTAAAAAAATCAACAATCAGGTTTGTCAAGTTCATCAAGTTATAAAGTTCGTCAAGTTTATCAAGAAGATTAGAGGGTATTCAACCTCCCATTGCCTATTGCCTACTGCCTATTTTTTTAATTTTTAATTCCTGCCTAAGCAGGCAGGAAATTCCAGATTCAACCCCCATATTTCCGAATCTCTGACCTCATTTTCCTCATCTAAACTATACCCTCCCTCTATCGAAACCATAGTCATCCTTCGTTCTTCCTTCGTTCGACATTCGTTCCTCCTTCAACTTATGAATAAGGAAAGTAAATCAATAAACTAATGATCAAATAAGGATGAATTTCTTATTCAAAAGGTTGTCTTTGAGAAAAGTCATTACCCGGAATTCTGCCAGGAAAGTCATTACACAGAGTTTCACAGAGCAGTTACAGAGTTCCACAGAGAATTTTTTAATGAATTCTATGTTTAACAAAGCAGCAAGAAATAAAGGAATAAAAAACCACTCCGTGTCAGGGTCACCAAACTCCCCTCCCTCTTGGGGGAGGGGCTGAGGGTGAGGTTCACAGCCTCACACCCGTCCCCACCTCAGCGTCGAAAATTCCACCCAGCATTAGCCAGAAACGAGTATTCACTATTTCGCCATTTCGCATTTTCGCTTTTTATGTAACGCGCACCAGCTAAGAGATTTCGCTATTTTGCTATCTCGCTATTTCGCTATTTCTCTTTACTTTGTTACTCTGTCACTCTGTTCCCCCGCAATAAAACATCCCCCGGTCGTCTTCTAACATGGTTAATAAAAAGAGTAACTAAAATTCCCAATTTTAAAAGAAAGAACTATCTTTGCATAAAATTAGTCTAAATAAAAATTAAAATGAAAACAGTACGATTGATCGCTTTGCTTGCAATACTAATAACAGGCCAGTTATTTGCTCAGGATAATAAACCTGAGGTTAAACAAGAAGTCAGAATTCCTCTGATTGGAGAAACTGCTCCTTCCTTCACCGCCGAATCTACAAATGGAAAGATCACATTCCCGAATGATTTTTATGGGAAATGGAAAATATTATTCAGCCATCCTGCTGCCTTCACACCGGTTTGTTCTTCTGAGATTATTGATCTTGCTGATATACAACCGGATTTTGAAAAGCTCGATACGAAAATTGTAGTCGTTTCAACAGATGGGGTAAACAGTCATCTTGCATGGAAGAAATCGATGGAATCGATTCGTTATCAAGATAAAGAAACGCCGAAAATTAACTTCCCTCTGGTCACGGATAACGACCTCGAGATTTCCAGAAAATACGGTATGATCCATTCATACAGCAGTACAACCCGGGATATAAGAGGCGTTTTTATTATTGATCCGAATGAGAAGATCAGGGCAATCTTCTTTTACCCGATGAATGTTGGTAGGAATATAGATGAGATAAAAAGGACCCTTATTGCTCTTCAAACTGCCGACAATAAAAATGTCCTGACTCCGGCCAATTGGACGCCCGGAGAAGATGTCCTCATTCCGGCCCCGAAAACGGAAGTAGACGCAGATAAACTGGCAGCAAAGAAAGATCCGACTCTTCGCGAACTCGCATGGTACATGTGGTTGAAGAAGATAAAGGAATAATTTCCGGGATGAGTTAATAAAAAAATTACCGGGCAATGTACATTTTTCTTGTCCGGTTAGTTTTTGTATTACCTTTGACCCCTTGAACAAAAAAGTCAAATAGTTAGAAGATGGTATCCATTTCTCATACGGGTGACTATACCGAAAAACTTCACCAAATTCTTGCCGAAGCAAGAAAATGTTTTGGCATTCATGGCTTTGAGCATACTACCATGAGTGAGATAGCTTCCGGTGTTTTCCTATCAAAATCATCACTTTATTATTATTTTCCTGATAAGGAAAGCCTATTTAAAGGAGTGATTGAAGAAGAACTTGGTGAATTTTACAAGCATCTGACAAAACGACTGGAAGAACTCTCAAACCCCGAGGTAATGTTGAAAGAGTTCATCCGGATCCGCCAGGAACATTTTAAAGATATCATGAATATGAATATTTTCAGGATGGCTGATTTTCACATTATTAAGCCTCATATCAAGGAAATATTAAATCACTTCCGCGAAAAAGAGGCAGAAATTATCGAATCGATAATACTTAAAGGAAAGAAATCAGGAGTCTTTGTTTGTCAGAATCCTGCAAAAACCGCAGATCTGTTCATCGATATCTTACAGGGATTGAGGATGGTCGTAATGAAGCATCGTGACTTCAGGGAACTGAGTGAGGAAGATTATAATCATATAGAAGCAAGACATCTTGAATTTATACACTTATTTATAAAAGCATTGAAAATTAATTAACAAGAAAACGCTGGTAAGAACAAAACTTTTAAACCGTTATGAGTGAATCAGAAGTTAAAGTAAATAAAAAAGGCGCAAAGATCCGGGCATATATTGCCCTCTCGCTTGTTATCATTGCATTGGTCGTGTTTGCCTGGCGATGGTATAAACAATACACATCATATTATTCCACTGACGATGCATACATCGAGGCAGACAGAGTGGCAGTGAGCGCAAAGATCCTGGGCCGTATCCTGACGGTCTATGCCGATGAAGGCGACAGTGTAAAAATGGGAGAATTGCTGGTAACCATAGATAGCAGTGATCTGTACTCTCAACTACTACAGGCAAAAGCTGCTTTTCAGCAGGCTTCCTCTATGATTGAGCAGGCAAAAGCACGCTATGAACTCGATCAGAAAAATGAAACGGTGCAGGAGATAAATGTATCCCGTGCCAGTGATGATTTTGATCGTGCATCAGCCCAATATGACGGCAAGGTGATCTCAAAAGAGCAATACGATCATGCGAAGAAGACCTTTGAATCGTCAAAAGCGCTTCTCGATGCTTCAAAGGCACAAGCGGATGTGAGTAAATCGCAGATCGGAGTGGCAGAAACTACAGCTAAGGCCTCTGCCGCACAAGTATCTGTGCTTGAAACGTCATTAAGGAATACACGCATTTTTGCCCCTGCAGATGGCCGCATAGCTAAAAGATGGCTGCTTCCTGGTGATGTCGTTCAGCCGGGACAACCCGTATTTACAATAACACGTGATTCGTTATTTTATGTGATGGCTTATTTTGAAGAGACAAAAGTCTCTGGCATTCACATTGGGAAAATAGCCGAATTTACT